>JBCDHV010000200.1:0-7118 GCA_038749615.1 Bacteroidota bacterium | reverse complement strand
TAGCAGCCTGCAGCAGCTCGAACGAGGCATCCATGCCTGCCGACGGTCCCCGGATTGTCCAACCGGGCGCCCCTGGGGAAAACAGTCGGGCGTTCTCCCCAGAGAAACTCGATGATCTGTCGGGCGCAACGTACACGGAGGCCGACGTTCGTTTCATGCAGGGCATGATCCCGCATCATGCGCAGGCGCTCGAAATGACGGCGCTCGTCCGCAAGCACGCCACGACCGACGCCGTCCGGCAGATGGCGTTGCGCATGGAGATCTCCCAGCGTGACGAAATCAAGCTGATGGAAGCGTGGCTCGCCGAACGGGACCAACCCATCGAGATGGCCATGGGAGACATGGGCGGCATGCACCACGGGCACCACATGTCGGGCGGGATGCACACGATGCCGGGTATGCTCACCGCGGAGCAGATGGAGACCCTGGCGAATGCCCGCGGGATCGAGTTCGACCGGCTCTTTCTCGAAGGAATGATTCAGCACCACCAGGGAGCCATCGACATGGTCGAGACTCTATTCAAAAGCTCTGGTGCGGCACAGGAGTCCACGATCTTCAAATTTGCCGAGGACGTCGACGCGGATCAGCAGATGGAGATTGATCGCATGCGTGCCGTACTCGAACAGCTGCGCTGACAGGCACACGCAGACTTACAGGATCGCACCACAACGGATCTCGGGCACGAGGTCTAACTTCCACATTTGGCCAACTTCCAACACGAGGAGTATCACATGAAGGACTCGGGACACACATGGGGGCGCGGCCTCCTGGTTGTGGCGACGCTCGCCGCTCTCACATTCGCCGGCGTAGACGCCGTGGCTCAGCAGACAGACGGCGTGGAGGTAGCGATCGCAGAGGCGCAAGAGCCTATGGTGCCTAATGCTCCCATGCTCGATTGGGACCCGAACGATCCTCGGATCGGGCTTGCCGCCGGGTGGTCAGACGCTGAAACGGCGATCAGGGGCCTAGAACTCCTCGCCGCCATCCCTCGGGCGGAGGGCTTCGTCAACCCCGAGAAGCCAACCGACCGCCGGTTCAACAACACGGACCTGGCGTTTCAGGGCAACCGGCTGATCCAGGGCAACTACAACGGATTTCAGGTGATCGACATCACCAATCCGGCCGACCCCGTCTACGAGCTCTCTGTGGTCTGCCCAGGTGGCCAAGGCGATGTCTCGATCTACGGCAACCTGATCGTGATGTCGGCCCAGGAAACCCGTGGGCGTCTCGACTGCGGGATCGAGGGCGTGGCCGATTCGATCTCTGCGGAGCGGATGCGGGGCGTGCGGATCTTCGACGTGGCGGACATGGCCAACCCGAAGCAGGTGGCCGCTGTGCAGTCCTGCCGGGGGTCGCACACGCATACGGTCGTCACGCAACCGGGCGACACCGAGAACATCTACGTTTACATCCAAGGCACGAGCCGGGTGCGCCCAGGCGAAGAGCTGCCAGGCTGCTCCAGTGGCGATCCTGACGAGAATCCAGAGACCGCGCTGTTTCGGATCGAGGTCGTGAAGGTGCCCTTGGCCAACCCGGCAGCGGCCGAGATCGTGAACATGCCGCGCGTCTTCGCCAACGCAGAAGGCGAGATCGACGGGCTGTGGCAGGGAGGCAACCACGGCGACGGCACGCAGTCGTCCCGGACCACCAACCAGTGCCATGACATCACGGCCTATCCTGGCATCGGGCTCGCCGGCGGAGCGTGCTCCGGCAATGGCATTCTCCTCGACATTTCGGATGCCGAGAATCCCCGCCGGATTAGCGAGAGCGTCGATCCGAACTTTGCCTACTGGCATTCGGCCACGTTCAACAACGATGGCGATGTCGTCGTCTTCACGGATGAGTGGGGCGGCGGCTCGGCTCCGCGCTGCCGGCCGACGGACCCAGCCACGTGGGGCGCAAACGCCATCTTCCGGATCGGCGAGGATGGCACGATGGAGCTGGCCGGCTACTACAAGATCCCGGTTCCGCAGACCGACACGGAGAACTGCGTCGCCCACAACGGCTCGCTCATTCCGGTCCCAGGCCGTGACATCATGGCCCAGGCGTGGTATCAGGGCGGGCTCAGCCTGATGGACTTCACGGACCCGGAGAACCCCTTCGAAATCGGCTTCTTCGACCGCGGCCCGATGTCTGCCGATACGCTCTACACCGGTGGCTACTGGTCGACCTACTGGTACAACGGCCGGCTCTACGGGGCCGAGATCATGCGTGGCATCGATGTCTTCCGTCTTACCCCGAGCGAGCATCTCTCCGAAGCCGAGATCCGCGCGGCCGAAGCCGTGATGATGGACGAGTTCAACGCGCAGCTCCAGCCGAAAGTCGAGTGGGAGCCGTCGGTGGACGTGGCGCAGGCGTATTTGGATCAGATGGTGCGGGCCAACCGAATCGTGGACAGCCGCGCCGAGCAGACCCAGCAGGTACTCAGCGGCGAGGCATCAGCGATGCAGATGACCGAGGTGGCTGCGGCGCTCGAGGCCGATGTCGCACTGATCGAGGCCCGCGAACTCGGTGGCGACGCCGAACGCATGGGCAAGCTCGCGGCTGTGCTCCGGGGGATCGCTGCCCAACAATAGGCCCGTTGTAGCCCTACGAAAAGCCCCCTTGGCCCCCGGCGCGCGCTCACTGCCAGACGTAAGGTGATGGAGAGCCGAGCCGGGGGCCAAGCATGTGCCCCATCCCAGACCAACAGATCTCCTTTCCCCAGAATGCACCGCCTCGCTCTTGCCTGCCTCCTGCTCGCCGGCCCAGCCGCGTACGCGCAGGACACGGCCCCGGCCGATTCGTTGCGGCAAGCGCTGGAGGAGCTCAACGAACTCGTGGTGTCCGAGGCTGATTCTACCGTCGATGTCGTCGCCTGGTACCAACCAGGGGAAACGAAAACGGTCGAATACACGAAGACGCGCATCCGGGATGGGGTGACCAACAGTTCCACGTCTCGGTACACCATCGACGTGTTGGAGGAAACCGCCGCCGGCTACACGCTTCGCTGGTCGCCGCAGGATGGCTCGGCTGAGATCGGGGAGATGCTGAGCGAGGCCGGCCTGGCAGACACCACGCTGGCTCCCGTGCTAGAGAACGCGGCGGCGTTCGAGTTCACGTACTACACGGATGACGTCGGGACGTACCTCGCGCTGGCCAACCGCGACTCGGTCGTTCAGGTTTTGCAGGGCGTGACGGAAGCCGTCATGAGCGCCATGCTTGACTCGCTGGCCGGCGACGAGCGCGCGGCGGTCGAGTCGATGGTCGGGAGTTTGATGACGCCGGACCGCATCGTACAGTCGTTCACGGAGCCGATCCAGCTGTTTCATCTCGTGATCGGCTACGTGTATCCGCTTGGCGAGCCGTGGGACTATGAGGATCTGCTGCCGAGTCCGTTCGGCGGAGGCTACCTCGAAAGCACGGGCGCTGCGCTGGTGACGGTGTCGGACGGGTTGATCGAGTACGACCGGACGACGAGTGTCGAACCCGAAGACCTTCGCGAGACCATGCTGGCGATGGTCGACCAAATGGCCTCGTCCATGCCGCCCGAACGGGTCGAGGAAGCGCGCGCGGCCTTCGCGGCCATTCAGATGCGGCTCGAAGACCGGCTCAACGTGGTCATCGATGCGGAGACGGGCTGGACGCAGTCGCTAGAGTTCCGGCGTACCGTTGAGGCGGAGGAAGACGGGGAGCAAAAAATGCAGGTCGATCTCAAGACCTTGAGGCTCGTCGAGTGAGCCAGGATCCCCTTCGCGTCGTCATCGCCGGCTCGGCCACCATCGACGAGCAGCGCCTCTCCGGAAAGCCGGCGTTCCGGGCACCCGGTGGTGTACCGCTCTACGGCGGCGGCACGTTTCGCCGGCTCGGGTGGGAGGTCGAGGCCGTGACGCGGCTTGGGGCCGGCTTTCCGTATCGTTCCGTCTACGAAACGCTTGGGGTGAGGCTGCGCGTTGAGCCATCAGCCGATACCACCACGTTCGTCAATCACATTGCCCTCGACGGCATTCGCCGGCAGGATCTGCTCGCTATCGCCGGCCCTATCGAGGCCGAGGCCCTCGCCGAGATCGATCCGCCGGATGTGCTTCTTCTGGCTCCGTTGCACGGCGAAGACCTCGCCGCAGAGGTCTACACCGAGGCGCAGCGGCATGCTTGCGTGGCGCTCGACGTGCAGGGGTTGACCCGGTCATCGAGCCTCGGACTCGTGCGCCACGACACAGCGCCGGCCTGGAGTGCGGCCCTCAACGCCGCCACACACGTCAAAATCGCCGCCGACGAACGGCCCATTTTCGACGCGGCCCGCCTGCGCAGCGCCTACGGCATCGCCGAGTTGATCATCACCAACGGCGCACGGGGCGGTACCGTCTACACGGACCAAGGAATAGTCCGCTACGCCCCCGTTCCCGTCGCGCGCGAGCACGATCCCACCGGGGCGGGGGACGTATTTTTCGCTGCCTACCTCGCGGCCCGGTTCACCGGCTCCGATGTTGAACACGCCGCCAACCATGCCGCCCAGACCGCCGCACGGCAGGTGGCGGGTGAGTGGCTCCGCTTCTGAGCTGCCGGCCGGGCTACGACTCAGCCGGCGAGCCGTCCCCGCCTGCCGGCGTGTCGAGCAGCGCGCCTCCGGGGAGGCGTTCGAGAGCGGCGAGCAGATCGTCCGTGCCGTTCGTGTCGCGCAGGACCTTCAGCAGCTCCTTGATGACGGGCAGCAGCATACCGGTGTTGACCACTGTGCTGAGAATCGAGCCGCCTGGAGACGAGGACACGTTGCCATCAGCCGGCGTGCTGCCGAGCCCACCCACGTTGAGCACCCTGATGCTGTCGATTTTCTCGGCCGGTAGCATCAGCTTCTCGGTCAACTCAGGCAGCAATGGAATGAGGTGCTGGATGGCTTGGTTCAGCACGACGCGGTCGCTGATGGTGTTCTCTGCTGTCAACCGCGCTTGCATGGCCGACGCCTCGGCGCGCCCGACTTCCTCGATGGCCAGCGCCTGCTTCGTGGCCGCATCGGCATCGAGTTGGGCAGATTCGAGCTTAGCCTGGGCTACGGTGCGCAACTCGTAGGCCTGCACATCGGCCGCCACTTTCTTCATTTCTCGGTCCACCGCTGCCTGCTGCTCGGCCTCGATCACTTCGATCGCCTTCTGCCGGTTTGCCACTTCCAGCGCGCGGACGGTGTGCGCTTGCTCCTCGGCACGGATTTTCTCCGCTTCCTGAAGTGCGGTCTCTTCGAGCCGTTTGAGCTTGGTTTTCAGGGCCTCGGCTTCGTCGGCCTCGCGCTGAATCCGTGCGATTTCGATCTCCTTGATCTTCGTCTGCTCGGCTACCAGGACGGCCCGTTCACGCTCGATGCGTGCGTTTTCGATTTCCTGTTGCTTCTGCTCCTCGGCGAGTTCGACGGCCCGTTGCTTAGCAATCGTTGCTTCAAGGACCTGCTTTTCTTTCTGCTCCTCAGCCAGCCGGATCTGCCGCTGCTTGTCGATACGGGCTGCTTCGGCCGTACGTTCTTGCTCCGCCATCGTGCGCTCGCGTGCGGCCTTCTCCCGCGCCTGGGCCTCGGCGATTTCGCGTTCCTGCAGCGCTTCTTTCTCCGAGATGTCCTGCTGGATTTCGAGCTGCCGAATGCGGGCCTCGCGGTTCTGCTCAGCAATCGTCACTTCCTTCTGCCGGAGGCGCTTGTTCGCGGCCTCAACCTCAGACGACGTACGCTGGGCGATTTCCTTACGGCCTCGCGCGTCCAGTACGTTGTCCTCGTTGTGCATCTCCAAGGGAAGCTGTTCGAGATACTGGATGGCGACGTCGTCGAGCTTGTAGCCGTTGAGTACGACATCCTGATCGCCTTCCTGCCCGAGGGCTTTGAGCACTTCGTCGCGGAATTCGCGGCGGTTGTGATAGAGTTGGTCGAATTGCAGCTTGGCGCCGGCGGTTTTGAGCGCATCGGCGAACTTCGCTTCGAACAGCTCGCGCAGGATGTTGACATCGGAGGCGCGCTGGCAGCCAATCGTTGTGGCGACGTGCCGGATGTCCTCTTCGATGGGGTTGATCTTGATGTAGAAATCGACCTCGACCTCGGCCCGGATGCCATCGGCGCACGACAAGCTCTCGTGTTGCCGCCGCGCGATCCGTACTGTTTTGACCGTCAAGTCGACGTTGTCCACCCGGCGCAGGAGCGGGACGACGAATGCATTGCTGAGCGCGATCCGCGGCCGGCGCAAGCCGACGCCGGTGAGCACCAACGCTTCGCTCGCCGCCGCCTTTACGACGAACTTGTTGAACATGCCGGCAAGCATCACAACGAACAGCAACGCGCCGGAAACGGCGATGAGCCAGATAAACGTGCTCAGGTCGGGTAGGTCAGGCATGGGGAAGGGGAGCGTGTTGACGTGCGCAAGCTGCGCGTGGTGAAGGGTAGCAGCGAGGACTAATCCAGTTCGATACGGCTGACAGAATACGAATTCGCGTCGGGGTTATGCTCAAAGAGTACGACGCGTTGGCCGTATCGGATGTCCTCAGCGTCATCGTGGCTCCGCACGTTGACCTCGATGCGGTCGCCGTTGTCGAGCCGGACGATGGCCGAGCCGAAGGTAGCAGAGACCGTGCTGCTGTTGACCACAGCCATCTGCCCGACGAGCTGCGAGCGCCGGCTGGCCTGTCCGCTCTGATGGAGTGCTGGCCCTACCACGCGCGAGATGCCCGCTGCGGCCAGGGTGCCGAGCACCAACGCAGCCGGCGCAATGAGCACGTTACGGCTGCTCGTCGACCAACCGAAGCCATCCAGGAACGTCCCGAGCAGGGTATGCAAGATGAGCCCGGCCAGGCCAAACCAGAACAGAACCAGCGAGGCGATGAGCGAGAGTGGAGCCCCGCCAAACAGCGCGAGCACACTCCCGCCACCATCGACATCCGCGTCTAGATCCACGTCAAGGTCGGCATCCACGTCGGCATCGATGTCCAGCCCGTCGAAATCGAACAATCCGAACGCCGTGATGGCCCAGAGCCCTGCGGCGAACAGGATGGGGAGCGTGTAGACCAAAAAGGCCGGCGAAAAGAGAACGTCCACGGGGGAGGGAAAGCGTTAACAGAGTGCGTGAGCCAAGAGAGGTGGTACTCAGGCAAGGCTTGGTAATATCGTGCAT
>JBCDHV010000199.1:0-7170 GCA_038749615.1 Bacteroidota bacterium | reverse complement strand
CCGAGCCGGCGGGAGCGGATGAATCGGAACCGCCACAGCCCGCCGCAAGCAGCACGGAGAGGCCAAGCAGGAACAGTCGGATCATCGGAGTTGGTCGAGGTAAGCCTGGGCCTGGCGGTCGCCGGGGGTCAGGCGGAGGACAGTTTCGAACATGCGCCGGGCTGCTTGGGGACGGGACGTGCGGGCGTAGACAACGCCCAGGTTACCGTACGCCGGCGCGTAGTCTGGGTTGGTTTCGGTGGCGCGGACCAGGAGCGTCTCCGCCGCATCGAGTTCGCCGGCAGCGAGGTGGAGCGCAGCACGGGTCACGTAGGCTTCTACAAGATCGGGATCGAGTGCGAGGGCACGGTCCAGCGAGGCCGCAGCCTCGGGCAGATCGCCCGCACCTGTCATCGCTAGTTGTGCTTGGGTTGTTCCGAGGTTATTCCAGGCTTCGGGATAATGCACAGGATTTCGACGGACAGCCTCGGCGAAGGCCTCACGAGCTTGCTGCAAGAAGGACGCGGCTTGCGGAGAGCCGGCGGCCTGGTCCATCAACACGGCACCAAGCGCAACGTGCGCCTCGATCAGGTTCGGCTGAATGGCCGCAGATTCTCGGTACGCATTCACAGCGTCAGTGAGTTGCCGATTCTCCTCGTAGGCCTTGCCCTTCCAGTAGGCCAGCCGGGCGTCGGTGCTGAACCGTTGGCTACCGGCACTCAGCACCTGAACGGCCGCCCCGACGGAATCGGCCAGGAGCAGCGCCCGCCCGAGCACGAGCCGGCCAGCGGGGCTGTCGCCCCCGCGCTGCAAGCCCTCCCGGGCCCGGCTGATGACGATGGGGAGATAATCAGGCAGCCGGTGCCGTGTCTCGTAGTAGGTGAAGTAAGCGACGGCTTCTCGGAGCGCCTGCTCGCCCGGGTTCATCTCGGCCGGCGTTTCCGGCGCAAACCCCGGCGCGTCCAGCAGCGACACCATGCGGGCCGGCGTGGTTTTCGTCAGAACGCGGCGGATCTCGTCGGGCCGGCGTCCGGCAGGGGGCGTCCGGCGGATCCAGTGGTCCGTGAACGTGACGTGCGGGATGTCGCTCGTGCCGCTTTTGGCCATGTGGCACGAGGCGCAATCGGCCGTAGCATCCACGCCGACTTCCTCGCAGACGAGCATGGCTTCGGTGTCGGCGTCTGTGTGGCAGCCGAGGCAGGCCTGCGAGTACGTCTCCCGTTCGAGGCCAGCGCGTGCGACGTGCGGATCGTGGCACGTCGTGCACGTCATTTCACTTTCGATGTAGCACGCACTTTGCGCCAACCGGAGCCCGTGCGACGCAATACCAAAGCGCTCGGGGTCGGTAATCTGGTCTTCGGGTGCGAACACGCTGCGGTGGGCACGCAGGGTCTCACCGGGGAGGAAGGTGGTCTCGTCTTCGCCCGGAGCGAAGACTGTGACGCCGGTCAGGTGGCATTGCTGGCAGACACTGAGCTGCCGCTCGCGGTCCAGAGCCGATAGCTTGACGAGGTCATTGTCAGGCGCGAAGCCGGACAGATGGCCCTCGACGTGCAGCGAAGCCGGCCCGTGGCACCGCTCGCAGGTGATCCCTAGCGCGACGTCCTCGAACTGATTGACCGTGTTTTCCTGATGTGCCGAAAAGCCGTTGTGGCAGGTCATGCATTCGGCGTTGATCGGCCGGCTGAACCGGAAGTTTTGTTGCCGGTAACCGGGGCTCATGTCCCACTTTTCGGCATCGACGTACCAGGTGAGCGGCATTTCCGTCACGAAGCCATTCACGTTCATCATGTACGAACGCGTCGCGTTGCCGGAGCCGATGACGTAATCCGCGTGATGAATCCGCTCGAAGGTCGTCTGGCCGTTGGCATCGAGCCGGAATTCGCGCTGGTAGAGCGTGTCGCCACGGGCGTACGGCTCGTAGTAGTAATCGAACGAGGCGTTGTAGATCGGTGTGACGCCAGAAAAGCGTTCAGGCGCATCGGCCGCCGTGAATGGCGTCACCGACTTGCCCATTCCGGTCTCATGGTACGACGTGTACATGTCGGCATGGCAATTCGCGCACACCTCGTCGCCGACATATTCTGCCGAGGCTGTGGTGACCGGCGTCTGCGGAGCGGGAGCCGGCTCGTCATCGCTTCCACAGCCGGCCGTCACGAAAGACAAGGCCAACGTCACGGCAAGAACCAACAGGGCACCCGCCATGCCAGCGGAATCCCTCAGCCTGCTCACCCTTGCCACGTCCGTCGTCCACATGTCGCAGCCGTCAAGTCCTGTACTTAAACCATACGAGCACCGATGGCATCCACCGCCGGCACATGGGCCAGCGTCGTCAACCGATCGAGCCGGCCTTGTACGTCCTCAGGGGTCAGGTCGTACAGGGCCTCAGGGCCAAACTGCCCAACGACAAAAGAGGCCAAGGCCGTACCGCATAGCACGGCTCGCTTGAAGCTATCGAAGGTATAGGTCCCCTCGCAGGCCAAGTATCCTGCGAATCCGCCCATGAACGTATCGCCGGCACCCGTTGGATCTTGGATTTCTTCCAGGGGCAGTGCCGGAGCCCAAAAGACGTGATCGTCTTTGAACAGCATGGCACCATGCTCTCCTTTCTTGATGATGAGCGTTTTGGGGCCCATCGCGCGAATGATCCTGGAGGCGACGACGAGGTTGGTGTGGTCCGCCAGTTGCCGGGCCTCCTCGTCGTTGATGATGAGCACGTCGATTCTGGCGAGCGTTTTCTTCAGTTCGTCCAGCGCGCTGTCGATCCAGAAGTTCATCGTATCGCACACGACGAGGTCGGGTGACTCAACCTGGTCGAGCACCTGCTGCTGCACTTGAGGCTGAAGATTCCCGAGGCAGACTACACGGGTGGAGCGGTAGCTAGCCGGCAATTTCGGGTCGAACGTAGCCAGGACGTTGAGCTGGGTGTCCAGCGTGTCCCGGTCGTTCATGTTGTAGTGGTAGCGCCCTTCCCAGAAAAACGTCTTCTCTGTTGGGTTCACTTCCAAGCCAGCCAGGTCAATCTTGCGGTCCCGCAGCAACGAAATGCAGCTCTCGGGAAAGTCGTGACCTACGACGGCAACGAGTCGTGGCGCGTCCACGAACAGACGGGCAGCCAACGTGATGTACGTGGCGCTGCCGCCCAAAATGCGTTCAGCGGTGCGGAACGGGGTGTGGACCGTATCAAACGCGACGGTCCCAACAGCGAGCAAGCTCACAGGATCAATGGTGGTGGGTTGAGCATGGCAGGCAAACCTCATGAAACTAACGACGGCGACACCAGATCGCTTCAGGATTTTTGTGAATCTCAGGCCCGTGCTTCGAGGGGAGACAGAAACGAAATGCCGAGGTTCGGTTCATTAGCGTAACCCTGAGAGAGCCGTCGCGTAGGACCGAACCAATTCAGCTGGCTCATACACCACCTCATCCCCTGCCATGAACCGCGCATCCGTTTTCTGTTACACGTTGCTTTTCGCCGGGCTCGCTCTCACACAAACCGCTTGTGAAGACGCGCGGTCGGAGTCTCCCGAGGAAGAGGAGCAAGGAATTGTAGTGCCGGTTGAGGTGGCTGAAACCACAGCCGGCCCCATCGCTGCCTACTTCGCAAGTACAGCCACGCTAGAAGCCGAGCAGGAGGCACTCGTTGTTGCCAAGGCAGGTGGCGTTGTTCAACAGATCCTCGCTGAAGAAGGGCAGTACGTCCAAGCCGGCCAAGCGCTCGCCAAACTCGATAGCCGGCAGGCGCAACTCGAGGTCACCCAACTCGAAGCTACGATCAGCCGTCTGGAAAACGAGTTTCAGCGTCAACAAGATCTGTTCGATAAAAAGCTGATCAGTGCCCAGGAATTCGAGACCAGCAAATTCGATTTCGAATCGCAGAAGGCGGCCCTCGAGCTTCGGAGGCTGCAAGTCGATTACGCCACGGTCCGCGCACCGATCAGCGGCATCGTCTCCGAACGCCTCGTCAAGAAGGGCAACATGGTCGCGCAAAATGCCGGCACCTTCCGGATCACGGACTTCAACCCGCTCCATGCCGTCGTGAACGTGCCCGAGCGTGAACTGGCGAAGCTGAAGGCCGGCCAAGAGGCTGCACTCTACGTTGATGCGCTGCCCGGCCAGACGTTCTCCGGGAAGATCCTCCGCATCAGCCCCATCGTGGATCCTACGACCGGGACGTTCCGGGCGACGGTTGCGGTTCAGAACCGGAAACGTGAATTGAAGCCCGGCATGTTGGCGCGGGTCAACATCACCTACGATGTCCGTGAGGATGTCATCCTCGCACCCAGGGAAAGCATCGTTCGAGAAGACGACCGGTCGCTCGTGTACGTTGTCCGAAACGATTCGGCCTTCCGTGTGGATGTGTCGACGGGCTATGAAGACGACGGAAGTATCGAGATCCAATCGGGTCTCCAAGCCGGGGACGTCGTGGTGACGCTCGGGCAGGGCAGTTTGGCCGATAGCACGGCGGTCCAGGTCGTTCAGTAATCCACTTCTCCGAGTCCACCACACTTCTGCCCGCGCACTCTACCGACGCTTCCCATGAAACTCGTCGATATCGCGACACGCCGGCGTGTCACGGTTGCCATGTTCACGGTTGCCGTGCTGCTCTTTGGGTTTGTCTCGCTCAAGCAACTCAAAGTCAACCTCCTGCCGGACCTGTCGTACCCGACGCTCACCGTCCGCACGGAGTACACCGGATCAGCCCCACGGGAGGTCGAGCAACTCATCTCGAAGCCCATCGAGGAGGCCGTCGGCGTCGTCAAAAACGTCCGGCAGGTTACCTCGGTCTCACGGACGGGCCAGTCGGATGTGTTGCTGCGCTTTGCCTGGGGGACGAACATGGACCTCGCCGGCATGGAGGTCCGAGAAAAGCTCGATGCGATTCAGTTGCCGCTCGATGTCCGCCGGCCTGTCTTGCTCCGGTTCGACCCGGCCTTGGATCCCATCATGCGGTTTGCGCTCGTCGATGTTGCCGAAGCTGACGAGGGAGCCGTCCGCATGACGCCGGCCTCGCAGGCAGACGCGTTCGATGAGGCGGCTTTGATGCGCTTGCGCCGGTACGCCGACGAGCAGGTCAAGAAATCGCTGGAATCCGCACTCGGCGTTGCGGCCGTCAAGATCAGCGGTGGTCTCGAAGATGAGGTGCAGGTCGAGGTAGACGGCAGCCGGCTGGCCCAGCTCGACATTCCCATCGAGGAGGTCGCGCGGGTCCTCCGGGCGGAGAACGTGAACCGCTCCGGCGGGCGGCTCGAAGAAGGCACGCAGCGCTACTTGGTTCGCACGCTCAATCAGTTTGAGAGCGTCGAGGCGATGGAAGACGTCGTCCTCACCGAACGCAATGGCGTGCCCGTCTACCTGAGCGAAGTGGCTACCGTGCGCCAGGCGTACAAAGAGCGGGAAGCCGTGACCCGGCATGACGGACAGGAAGCCGTGGAGGTGGCCATCTACAAGGAAGGCGACGCCAACACGGTAGCCGTCGCCCGGCAAGTCGAATTCAGAGTCGAGGAACTGAACCGTCAGTTGCCCTCGACGATGAAGTTCGTCAAGGTCTACGATCAGTCGACCTTCATCGAGAATGCCGTAGGCGGTGTGGTGAACGCCGGCATCGTGGGGGGCCTGCTCGCCATGATCGTGCTGTTCCTCTTCCTGCGAAACCTTGGCGCGACGCTCATCGTGTCGATTTCGATTCCCGTGTCGGTCGTGGCCACGTTCACGATGATGTTCGGAGCGGATCTGACGTTGAACGTTATGTCGCTGGGCGGGCTTGCGCTCGGCATCGGGCTGCTCGTCGACAATTCCATTGTGGTGCTGGAAAACATTGCACGGCACCGGGCGATGGGGAAATCTAAGTTTGATGCGGCCCGAGATGGCGCGAGTGAAGTCGGTGGAGCGGTCGTGGCGTCGACGCTGACCACCGTGGCTGTCTTCCTGCCGCTCGTGTTCGTGACCGGGATTGCCGGCCAGCTCTTCCGTGATCAGGCGTTGACAGTTACGTTCTCGTTGCTGGCTTCGCTCGCCGTCGCGCTCACGTTGATCCCAACGCTCGCGGCAGGCCGGGGGCGTGGAGGCCGGCACGAGGAAGAAGACGTGGTGCCGGCGGAAAAAGGCGACGGGTGGAAAACGGCGGTGGGCGTGCGCGCGCCGGCCGGCATTATCAAGGTGTTTGGGATCCTCTTCGGTGCCATCGGCCGGATTCTTGGCTTTGTGCTGAAGCCCGTCTTCTGGCTCTTCGAGATGGGGTATGGAGCCGTTGAGCGCATCTATCCAAGACTACTCGATGGCGCACTGCAGCGCCGGGCAGTGGTCATCGGTTTGGCCGTCGTTTTGTTTGTCGGCACGCTTGCCATGACGCGGTATCTCGGGGCCGAGCTGATTCCTCAGTTGGCGCAAGGCGAGTTCGAAGTCGAGCTCGAACTGCCGCCAGGTACGCCGTTGAGCGACACGGATCTGGTTATCCGCCGCGCTCAGCAGACGGCAGCGGCGCTAGAGAGCGTGGAGACGTCGTTTGGCGTGGCCGGCTCGGGCAACCGGCTCGACGCGAACCCTGAGAAGGGGGGAGAGAACTGGGGCGAGCTCAATGTGCAGCTCGTCGCCGGCTCGGGCGAGCAGGCCGAGGCTGAGGCTGTGGCTCGGTTGCGGGATGCGTTTTCCAAGATTCCCGGCCTGGAGTACCGCTTTGGCCGGCCGGCGTTGTTCTCGATCGAGACCCCCATCGAGGTGGAAGTTGCCGGCTTTGATCTGAACGAGTTGAAGCTCGTCAGTGCTGCCATTGCCTCGCGAATGACGCAGTCGCCCCGGTTCGCTGACGTGAAAACGACGGTCGAGCAAGGCCAGCCGGAGTTGCAGATTCGCTTCGACCGCGAACGGGCAGCCATCCTGGGCGAACCGGTCAACGTGATCGCTGAACGCGTCGTCGATCATGTGCGCGGCGAGGTGGCGACGCAATATTCGTGGCGGGATCGCAAGATCGATGTGCTCGTCCGGGCTCAGCCCGAGGACCGAGCCTCGGTCGAGCGGTTGCGGCAGTTGATCGTCAACCCGACGAGCGCGCGGCCCGTCCCGCTGGAAGCCGTGGCCGACATCACCATCGAAAACGGTCCAGGAGAAATCCGCCGGATCAACCAGGAACGCGTCGCGCTGGTCCGGGCCAATCTCGGCTTTGGGGATCTCGGCGGGGCCGCTGAGGAACTG
>JBCDHV010000198.1:0-7185 GCA_038749615.1 Bacteroidota bacterium | reverse complement strand
GTCAGACAGCCGCCACGACGGGTTTTGATCAGCCCACGTTCGCAATGTATTTGCCACACGATGGGCCGTGGCGAGCCGGCTCTCAGCAAACAGATCGTCAGCAACCGTCAGAACGAGTTGGTCGACCGGCAACTGTGCAGCGCGGAGCCACCGGCGTAACCAGTCCGCGATGTACTTGACGGCATGCCGGAGCCGTTCGTCTTCGAACGTTGGCTCCATACCGGGTACAGGGTAGAGCACCTGTTCCGTGTGCAGCCGGCGGAAAGCACGCTCGGCATCCTGCGTCTTGACCTCAGCCAACTCGGGGATCCGCAGGCTGAACAGGTGCCGCACCACCTCCACGATGAACCGGCGGTCCACTGGATCGACAACGAAGGCCAGAACGGCCCGAAGCGTCTCAGCCACCTGCCGGGAGCCGGCGGTCGTCGACAACATTTCATCGAGGTCTCCGCCGTTTCGCCGCACCATGGCCGCCACCTGGAAGCCGATGTCGTTGGTGGGAACGAGGATGGCGTGGGTGTGCGTGCGGTAGTGCCGGCAGAATTTGACCGCGCGTTCTGCGATGAGCACGTGCTGATCTTTCCGCGTCGGGAAGCCGAAGAATTCGATTTTACTCTGGCCGGCCGGCGGATTGGGTTGGGGATCACCGGGCCCAGTGGGTTGAATGAGTTGGTGGCGGAACGCGCCCTCCCGTACGCTAGAAACCGGATGTGAGGTACACACCCAATCGACGAGCCGGTTGGCCAACTCCATGATGACAGGCGCACTGCGGCCGGCTTCGTCGAGTTCACGGACGGCAACGTCCTCGCGCGCTAGGAAATCGGTCAGGTAGCGTGGATCGGCCGCGGTGAACGTGCTCATGATAGCCTGATTCGGATCCCCCACCCGGACCCAGTTGCCGGCCTCTCCTGTGAGTGTCGTGAGCAATTCTTCCTGCAGCGGTACGCTGTCCTGTGCCTCGTCTTCGAGGACGAACGGCCAGCGCTTGCGGAGCCGTTCGGCAACGTCGGGATGCTCTGTCAGAAGGTCTACCGACAGGCGGACGAGATCGTCATAATCGAGCCCACCGAGGGTGCGGACTTGCTGCTGGTACAAGGCATACACTTCGGCCCCGATCACGTGGAGCCGGCTCGGATCGTAGGCCGGCGAGGCGCTGAGGTGGCGGAGCAGATCCTCGGGCGTCAACCGAGTGCCTTTGGCAACGCGGATCGTCTGCTGTGCAACGATCCGGCACACGCGTGTCCAGAGCTCTTCGGCCCGTTTCGATGCGTCGGGCAACGTGGGGCGCCAGCGGTCTGGATTCTGGTTGTTCCAGATCGACACGGCCCGGTCCAGGAGGCGTGTCGTCGTTCGGCTGTCGAGTACCTCCACGGGGTTCGCGAGCCCAACCAGCCCCGGATTCTCGCGCAAGATCGTGTAGGACAAACTGTGAAGCGTCCGCACCTCGAAGCCAACGGCCGGCCGGCCGGCGTCTTCAAGCAGCCCCCGGATCCGAGCCTGCACATTGTCTGCCCCGGCGTTCTGGTAGGTCACGACGAGCACCCGACTCCCGACCGGTAAACCCCGTTGGATCAGTTGCGCCGCAAGGGCCGCAAGTGTGGTCGTTTTGCCGGCTCCTGGAACTGCCGCAACGCCCATCCGCCCCCCGTTGTACGCGAGCACCTGTTGTTGGCCCTTCCGGTAGCGCATGCCGACTGTTGAGAGCTAGGATGGAACGGAGTGAGGATCAGATGGCGGCGGCCAGCACTCACGCGAGAATCGACTGAAGCATCCGGGCCAGCCGGTTGTCTGCCCCCTCGCGTACGGTTTTCTCGCTCAGGCACACGTAGAGCCCTTCGGTGCACCGATGACAGAGCCCATTCACCAAACGAAACAAAGTCCGCCGGCGAATTCGGAGGTCGTGCGCGTCGGTCCAGGCTTGAGAGGCCGGCCACGAGCGCGCCAAGATATGCGGATTCGTGAGCGGCTGAAAGAGCGGCTCCCACCAGCCTCCGGACGCTACATCGAGCCAAAACTGAATCTTGACCGCCCGCCCGCTCAGCAAAAACGAGTGAACCGGCGCGAGGATCACCCCATCTTCGGCTCCTTCGCTCAAGGTCTCCCCTTCTGCGTATTGCGCCGACACCGTACCGTCTAGAACCATTCTCACGTAGGAGGCCGTCACGTTTGCCGGCTCGATGCCCAAGGCCGGCGCTGACTCCCGAAAGTGCTTCATAGACTGGGCCAGCGCCGAGAGCCGGCCGGCCTGTTCTGCCGTTGCCGTAGGCGCTATGAGTTCGCTGAAGAGCGACCGCACAGCGTAATCCGGCTCTGGAAACGGCGAGGCGGTGTAGGTCTCCAGCCACGTACGGACGCCCTCATAACGTTCCACCGTTGCATATCCGACGCGCTCGTGCAGCCGAGTGGGCAGGCTATCGGAAGCAAGGAGCCGGCCTTCGACAGGATCAAAGAGGTTTCGGACGAGAAGCGTGGCCCGGATGGGGTCGAGTTGGGGTACGATATGGGTGAGTGCATCGGCTAGGTCCTGCGGATCGATGCCGTGCCGGGTCTCCGGTTGGGCGAGCCCGATCAAGGTCAAGCACGCTCTCACATCCGGCTCGTCTCGGAGACTTTCGTAACGCCGCACCACACGCACCGGCACATCAGCCGCCGCGAGTGCCTCCTGCATCGTGAACCGGAGCACGCCATCCAAATACGGTGCGACCAAGGCAATTTTTCCTGGTGCGACCCCGGAGTTCACGAGACCTGCCACGCGGCCGGCAACGGCACGCAGCACATCAGCCCGGTAGTGCTCGGCGATGTACCCGAGGATCGCTTTGGAGGGATCGGCCCCGGGCTGAGCAGCCTGGACCGGCTGATGGAGTGCACGTGCCACCCGTTCGGCAAGGGCTTGCACGTCCGGCTGCGTCGAATGGCTGGGCTCGACTCGCACCTGAGTCTCGCATGAGCTTCGTAGCGAGTACGCCCCTTCCGCATCGACACCGAGAAACACACGGTAGCCCGCGTTCCAGTCGTATAGCAGCAACGTTGAATCGCCGGCCTCAGCGAACCGTCTGGCAAAATCCTGGGCTACCGGTACCGATTCTTCGACGTTGTCAAACACGAGGTGCCGGTAACGCCGCATGAAATACGCCCAGTACGTGTCGTTATGGACGAGGTGCTTGTGGAACGTCTCCAGCGCCAACGAGAAGTCTAGCAGATTCCGTTCGAGAGCGAAGGCTCGGAACGTGGCGATGCATTCATGGACATGCTCGAACTGAACCAGCCGGGTCTGATCTCCCTGCCATGCGGCCCGGAGCCGCTCGCTCGTCTGCGAGAAGTCGTAGCCATTCAACGCCGCCTTGTTCAGGTTATCGAGCAGTTCAGAGAGCAGGCGCTGAGGCCGGATCGATAGGTCCGCAAAGTATCCCTGGTCCAGCAGGGGTTTCACGACCTCGCTCAACGCGAACTGGGCAGTCTCGTAGTGCAGAAACGTCGGGGCGCGGTCCGGCTGCCCAAAGCCGGCGGACAAGGCAATGTGTGGCCAGAACTCTTCGACGGCCCGCGTGGCAAGCCCGTAAAACGTCGACACATGAACGGGCCCAGCAGACGCCGATTGGTCCAGCGCGGCCCGATAGCGGCGGGCGTGAGACCGCTCCGCGACCAGGATCAACACCTGATGGGGCGGCGCTCCGTGATCCACCAGAAACCGGACCCGTTCAGCCGCTAGTGCCGACTTGCCGGCACCGGTAGGCCCCTCGACGAACTGCCGGGCTCCCTTCAACGGTGCCGGAATGACCGCTGCGCGCGCCTCCTTGAACGCAGCGGTCGTGTTCTCCGGAATCGAGGGGTGACGGGCCATGGGTGAGGGGAAGTCCTAGGCTCCTACTTGGCAAGGGTGACGCGCTCGGTGAGCGTCTGCGTTTCGGTGTGCATGCGGATCAGGTACACGCCGCTCGGAAACGTCCCGGCGTGCCAGCGGACCGTGTGCCCTCCCTCCGGAAGTGAACCATCGACCAGCGTCTCGACAAGCCGGCCGAGAAGATCGTAGACCGCAATGCGTACCCCTTGCTCGGCTGGTAGGGAAAAACGGACCGTTGCCGCCGGGTTGAACGGATTCGGATAAGCCTGCACCGTTGCTGCCCCCGACGCCGAAGCCTCTGATTCCAGCACAGGCCGCTCCGAGCCGGCAGCGCGCGCGTTCAGGTACCCGCTGGACTCCGGCACTGAAGTCTCCGGTACCTTACAGGGGCGGAGATACGCATCCAACCGCGCGCCGGCCTGCACGTGCGTGCCTTCCAGCAGTTCAACCGACCGCCCTCCTCGGTACCGCGCTGCCGTCCCGGGGGCAAGCGTAAACGCCGTCTGCAAGTCTCGCCCTGCCGCCAGGTTCAGCTCTCCCTCCGTGTGCGCGCCGTAAACGGATTTATCTGCCGTACACGGAACGATGCGAAAGAGACTGCCGAAACCAGGCTCAAAATCGACGTCGAAGTATCCCCCCAAGTCGTCTTCCACAACGGTATAGACATCGTCCGATCCAAGATCGGCCACGCAAGCCGGCACCCCATCCGCGAGTTGGACGAAGTGTACGCGGAGCCGGCGGGGCGTCAGCGTGCCATCTGGGCGCACGGTCTCGGCATTGACGAGCATGAAATAGGCGCCTTGCGGTTGGTGATCGTGTCTAAACGTCGTGAGGTACACGTCTTCTGCATAGCCCCCTCCTTCTGCAATGGCCGCAATGTACGATCCGGCATACCGCTGACCCGGGTGGAATTTCCGGGCAACGGAGAGGTGGGGCAGCAGATCTTTGAACCGGGCGATGCGGGTGTTCAGGCGCTTGAAGCCGGCCCACCGTGTGGCATACCCGGTATAGACCTCGCGAGCGCCCTCACCGTAGACGAACATGTCGGTCTCCGTATCGTGCCCTTGAGATCCATCGACTAGGCCTACGCTTCCGCATACGGTAGAGTTGAGCGTCGAGCATTGGGTTTTGTACACCCAATACATCAGACCATCCACTCCGTTTGCCAAGGCAACGAACGCAGCGGCAGCCGTTTCGCCGGATGTCGGCGGCCTCGAGGTGTACAGGTGCCGCTCTTGCCCGTGCGGCAGAGCCCAGACTCCGTGAGCTGACGTAACGCCCCACACGGTCCCATTGCGAGCATCTGCCACCTCTCGGGCTGCCTGAAAGACGTAGGAAGTCGCCAACAGCCCTTCCCGGATGCGCGTCTGATATCCAGGAACGTCAGCCAGCGTCATTGCAGGGATCCCCACGGTCCCGTCGCCCTGCGGGTACTCGGGCGATGGAACTGAATTCAACAACAGATAGGGATCTGGGGCGATCAGGTCTGAACCTGAATAGTCGAAGTACCGCTCGGCCTTCAATCTAAGCAGCGGCAGGTCCGCTTCCGTGTACAGTGCCCGGCCAAAGTCGAGGGCTGTGTAGGGCTGACGGCCTGTTAGCGCCTTAAAGTGCCCAGCTATGCGCTCATGGCTCAACAGGGCTGACATTTCTGGCTCGTCTCCCACGGCCATGCGCAACACGGCCGGATGGCTCGACAACGTTGATGCCAATGGCTGGAGTCTGGTTCGGATGTCGTCGTCGAATTCGCCTGCCCGCATGCGCCGGCCGTATACGTTGGAGATTTCGATGTAGTCGATGTCCAGCGATGCCTGGCTCATGTTTTCGATCTGGACATCCAGCGGATACCACCCGGGTTGGGTTGGCGTCTCGAAAACAGCCATGTGATACCCTGCCATCCGCTCCACATCTACTATCGCGTTTCGAGGATGATAGCAGGCTTCGTATTGGCACACCCGTACGTTGATACGCCCTTCTGTGTCGCTCGCCGATTTCCTGTACCGGATCTCGAACCGGAGGGTCGTGAGCGTTTCCCCAGTCGGGTCGGCTGCGAGTTCGTCGCTGAGTAATGCCCGCAGCTGGTGTGGGGCTCGGAAGACCTCACCGTCATCACACAAGCCATCGCCGTTGTTGGACGCGATGCCGTCTGCATATTCGTCACAGCCGTGTGTTTCGAAGAGCAGTAAGGGCTGAGGCCGGCTATTGTCCGTTTCGATGCTGCTGCCGGGCGAAACCGAGTACAGGAGGCCGTTGGAGGCTTGGGCGTCTGCGTGTGCAGAGCCGCCACTCATGATGTCCTCCGCCTCGAACCGGGTATGCAGGAAACCGGAATTCAAATAGCCATGCGCAGGAGAGGAGTCAACAATCATGCGCATACCGCTCGCTTCAGCCGCATCGAGCATGGCTTGGTAAAGCAGCGGGTCGGCGTAGTAGGGCCCCCCGAACCCAACGGTCAATCCGGCTGAGGCGATCTCGTCCATGGCATCGAGATCGATATTAGCCTTTCCAGGCTGCCCCCACGATTGGAACGTGTGGTAGGCTCCAATGGGGAACGTCGTATTCTGGGCGAAGGCAGGCTGCATTACCGCCATGCCTAGCGCCAGGAGGATGATCAAGCGCTGCATAAGTCCGTCTGGGTAAGGAGAACCGGCTCAGACGCGTAGGCCGAGGAGAGCGTCTTGCCGGCATTGGCACAGGCGGCCTACATAGGGACGTGCGTAAAAACGGGGAAACCCGTGCCAACTTTTTTTAGACCCGCATCCGCGCTGTGAGATTCCAGCCGTATCGGCGGGCTCCAAGGAGGATTATTGCAGCCTCCAACCCACACGGGCAGGGGGCGAGTTCAGACTGGTGTGGTGGCGTCCACCTTGCGTACGATCTGGATCCACATCCAGCCCCCCCCTTCTAGGATGCGCGCCGGCTGGCCGGCGGGGACGAAGCCAGCGGCCGTGAATGCCGCCTCCAAGGCCGGTGGTGGTGCCGTACCCGCGGAACGCCAGACCAGATAGGCCCAGCCTCCCATCTTCAGTTGCTGGTGGATGCCAGCCAGGACTTCGGCATCAAACGAGACATCCACCACTGCCCACTCAGGTGCTTCGGCTTCGTGCTGGAGAACGTCATCCCGGATGACGGCCAAGCCGAGTGCCTGCAAGGGGCCCGAATGCTCGCCGGTCGTTCGCTCGGCTACAAGCACGCGGGTGCCGGGGACCACGGTCGCGAAAGTCCGCAGCAGATGAGGCGACATCTACCGGATCTCGCGCTTCAGGCGAGGCTGCTCGAGCGTCACCATCAAGGAGATCCGGTGCGACATACCGAGATCAGACGTGGTGCCTGAGAAGTCGCCG
>JBCDHV010000197.1:0-7196 GCA_038749615.1 Bacteroidota bacterium | reverse complement strand
CGCTTTCCGTATGCCGGCCACCTCGGCATGGCGCTGGTCCCGCAGGTGATCGACGCTATCGAATCAGCGAAGTCGACGCTGCTGTTCACGAACACGCGCCGGGCCTCGGAGACATGGTTCCGGGCTTTGCTGGAGGCCAAACCCGAGTGGGCGGGGCAGATCGCGGTGCATCACGGCTCGCTAGCCCGTGCGCGCCGGCGGTTCGTCGAGGACGCACTGAAGACAGGCCGGCTGCGCTGCGCTGTGTGTACGTCGAGTTTGGACCTTGGTGTCGACTTTCCGCCCGTCGACCGCGTCCTGCAGGTGGGCAGCCCGAAAGGCGTGGCTCGTCTCCTGCAACGTGCCGGCCGAAGCGGGCACCAACCTGGCCGCCCCAGCCGCATCACGGGTGTGCCGACCCAGGCGTTCGAGTTGCTGGAGTTCGCCGCTGCCCGCGAGGCGGTCGATGAAGGCACAATCGAAGCGCGCGAGCCCTTGATCAAACCGCTCGACTTGCTCGCCCAGCACATCATCACCGTGGCGGCCGGCACCGGGTTCGTGGAAGACGAGTTGCTCGCCGAGTTGCGGAGCACGTACGCCTACGCCAGCCTCACGGACGAGGAATTCCGGTGGGCGCTCGGCTTCGCGGTCACCGGCGGCGAGGCGTTGAAAGCCTACGAACAGTTTCAGCGGTTGGAGCGGTTCGAGGGGCGGTGGCTCGTCCGCACAACCCAAGCACTTCGGGCGCACCGGCTCAGCATTGGCACCATCGTGGGCGATGCCGACATGCAGGTCCAGTACCTGAGGGGCCAGAAACTCGGCACGGTCCAAGAGTCGTTTATCAGCCGGCTCGAGCCCGGCGATGCGTTTTACCTCGCCGGTAAGACCCTGCAGCTCGTCCGCGTGCGGGACATGAAGGCCTACGTCCGGCGCGCGCCGGCCAACACTGACCTTGCGGCCATCCCGCGCTTTACAGGCAGCCGGCTTCCGCTCTCGATGGGGCTCTCGGATTACGTCCGCCGGCAACTCGACCGCGTCCGCCGCGATCCGTTTGACTCACCCGAAGGCGAAGCGCTCGATCCGATCTTCGCGCTCCAGCGCCGCTGGTCAACCATCCCGGCGTCGGGTGAAGTGCTCATCGAACGCATCCAGACGCGGGAGGGCCATCACCTGTTCGTGTACCCGTTTGCCGGCCGGCTGGTGCACGAGGGCATGGCGGCTGTACTCGCGCTCCGGATGAGCCGGCTGGTGCCGATCACCTTCGTGCTCTCGTTCAACGACTACGGGTTCGCCTTGCTGTCCAGGGAGCCGGCTCCGCTCGGCGAAGCGTTGGATAACGGGCTATTCGAGTCCGAGACGCTCGAACAGGACCTCCAAGCGGCGCTGAACGAGACCGAGATGGCCAAACGGCAGTTTCGCGAGGTCGCGCGGATCGCCGGCCTCGTGGGGGCTGGGTTGCCCGGGCGTGGGAAAAGCGTGCGCCAACTCCAGATGTCGGCCAGCCTCGTCTACGA
The DNA here is from genome assembly GCA_038749615.1 of Bacteroidota bacterium. GTDB lineage: Bacteria > Bacteroidota > Rhodothermia > Rhodothermales > DATKEJ01 > JBCDHV01. The sequence continues at coordinate 5,703 of JBCDHV010000197.1, read as the reverse complement.
CGTGCTCACCCGGTACGACCCCGGCAATCTCCTGCTCCGTCAAGCCCGCCGCGAGGCGCTGGAGCGCCAACTGGAGCGAAGCCGGCTGCACGCCGCCCTCGAACGCCTCGCCGCATCCGACCTCGTGATCGAGACTCCGCCCCGCCTGACGCCCCTCGCGTTTCCGTTGTGGGCCGAGCGTATGCAGGAAAAAGTCTCCTCAGAGAAACTCGCCGACCGTATCCGCCGGCAGGTGCTCCGTCTGGAGCGCGCCGCCCGGACGTAGCCCAAAGGGGTGGAGATGCCATCTCCACCCCTTTCGAACGCATGCCCTCCCTCCACATCGCCGGCACGCTCTTAGCCTTACTGGTTAAGCTCCTCAAAGAGAGCTGTGGAAGGTGTGTAGACCATTTGTCGGCTACGCTTGAACATGTTGAGGTACCCAAGCTGGTCTAATTCAGCGAGATCCGTTCGAGCGGTTTGATAAGCTACACCGTGGCTGCCCCTGTGTGAGCGAATGGTGTATTCCGCATTTGGATTGCGAATGGCATGGGAAAGAAGCGCCAGCTGCCGCTGGTTCAGCCCAGTCGCATGAATGGCCTCATCGGCTTGGCGCAGTTGGGCTGATTTCCTCTTCGCGTACTGATGCAGGGCTGAGATGGCTTGCTCGATCACTCGCGCCTGGGACAGCAGGAAATAGGTCGTATCGTTTCGGTCGGTCTCCGTGTACAGGAAGGACCGTCCATATCGTGCAGGAGCTTGCTTCAGAATCGACGAGATGGACGTGTATTCCATCAGCCAGTACCCGTGTGAAAGCATCGCCCAGTAAAACAAGGCCCGCGCAGTCCGGCCATTTCCGTCGACGAACGGATGGTCGTAGGCCAGCATGAAGTGAAGCACGATCGCATGAACAACGGGGTGCATGAAGACCTCGCTGCTCTCCAGCGGCTGGTTCGCGAACGCGCAGAGTGCTTCCAAACGCTGTGGGATCTCTTGAGCCGGCGGTGGGCTGTGAAGCAACTTGCCGTCGACATTGTCAAACACGGCAATGCCATCATTCGGCTTTCGATAGACGCCCGCCGGCTCGCTGAGCGTTCCTTCCAATAGAACCCGATGTAATTCTTCGATCAAACCTACCGTGAGCGGCGCCGATTTTTTAGAAGCCACGAAGCGCATGGCCTCGTAGTTGTTCACGATCATCCGCTCACTCTTGCTTTGAGGGGCCTTGCCAGATCTGAGCAGGTCCTTTGCCCGCTTCCGCGTGGTAGATGCGCCTTCGAGTTGGCTGGATGCGATGGCTTCTTCCTGAAGCGAGCTCTGGAGATAGCGGTCGCTACTTCCTGCTTCGAAACGGACCGAGGTGGGTTGCTTTCCCCCTGCTTCCAGATCGATCCGGTGCAAGCGTGCAAGCAGCGGATCGGGCATGCCGAAGAGGAACGGTGAGCCGGCCTTGTCGATAAAGGGCAACGGTTTCAAAAGCCCAAGCCGCGCGATAGAGATTCCGAACCACCATTCCTCATGCGTCAGTCCATCCGGCGCTTCACAATGCCTGAGCGTATCCCAGTGCCGGTACTTACCCTCTGGGGAGGGCCCCACCCTCTCGCGCAGCACTTCTAAGAAGCGTTCAGGTCTTATGGAAAGCGCTGGTGGAGAGTTGGGGATACGCACGTTGGATCTCTCAGTCGGGAGGGTAAATACTAACTTAATACTAATAAGTACTGAATTAGTAATTGGTTCTCGATTTGACACCAATCTCCCTCCACATCGCCGGCACACTCGTCCATCCGCGGCCTGACGCTACGCTGTTCTGGCCAGGCCGGCAGACGTTGTTCGTGGCGGACCTTCACCTCGGGAAAGCCTCCACGTTTCAAGCGCGCGGGGTGCCGATGCCCGGAGGAGATGCCAAGGCGGATTTAGACGTTTTGTCGGATGCGCTCATGGATACAAGCGCCCGCCGGCTCGTCATTCTCGGGGATCTCTACCACACGGCAGCCGGCCGGCGCGACGGCACGACAGACGATGCACTGGCCGAGTGGCGAACCAGGCACCCGAACCTCGACGTGCTGTTGGTCTTGGGAAACCACGACGCGCACGCAGGGCTTCCGCCGTCCGGGCTCGACTTCGAGGTCGCCGAGGAGCCCTTCGAAGATGCGCCGTTTGCGTTCCGGCATCATCCAGAGCCGAGTGAGGCCGGTTACACGCTGGCCGGGCACCTCCATCCGGGCGTCGTGCTGAGCGCTGGGCGGGAACAGGTCCGGCTGCCGGCGTTCGTGTTCGGGCCGCGCGTCGGGGTTCTGCCGGCATTTGGGGCACTCACTGGCATGATGACGGTCCGGCCCGCCACGGGAGATCGCGTGTTCGTCATTGCTGAGGGAAACGTTGTAGAGGTATGACCCGCGCAGCGGATGGCTCTGTCCGAAGTGTTCAGGCAGAACCTTCCCTCGCCGTTTCCGTACTCGCAGCGCCTCGATTTCACCACCCAACGCTACCGACGTGCGCCGTCTCGTCTACCCTGCTCTCCTCGCCGGATTGGCCGGCCTCGTTTCCTTTTCGACCGCCTGTGCGCAGGCCCCACCACCTTCTGACCAGCCCACCGGGCAGCACGTGGTCATGAACCTTGCCGCGCATCCGGACGACGAGGATGGCTCGACGTTAGCCTACTACCGGCACGTGGCCGATGACGTGGCTTACAGTGTCATCTACACCCGAGGAGAAGGGGGCCAGAACGAGATTGGGCCAGAGCTTTACGAAGCGCTAGGTGCCTTGCGTACCACCGAGACCGAACGGGCGGCGCGGATTCTCGGCACGCAGGTGTTCTTCCTGAACTACGACGATTTCGGGTACTCGAAATTTGCCACAGAGGCCTTCGAGCGTTGGGGAGGGGAGGATGACGTAACGGCCAGCCTAGTCCGGCTCATCCGGAAGCTCAAGCCCGACGTACTGTTTACCAACCACGACACCGTGACCGTCGGCCAGCGGCAGCACGGGCATCATCAGGCTGTTGGGATATCAGCATACAACGCCTTCGCACTCGCGGCTGATGCATCGTACCGGCCGGAGCAACTCGACGAGCCTGGTGTCGATCTCTGGCAGCCGAAGCGGTTGTTTTTGCGGCTCTGGCGGCCGAGAGTCGGCACCGCATACGACGTGAAGGTGCCCGTCTCGACGCCCGGTGCCAGTGGCGAGCCGGCGAGCGAGATCGCGATCCGAGCCTTGAGCCAGCACTCGTCTCAAGGGATGGACTTTTTCGTCAAATCAGGCCGAGCACGCCCTCTGGAGTTCACCTATTTCCGGTTGCTGCGAAGCGCGACGGACGCCCCGCTCGACACACTCGACATCGCCGGCAATCTCCCGCCCAATCCCCACGTGGGCACCACGTCCATCCCGTACCGGCTCGATTCTGGGCGTATCCCTGAGCTAGCGGAGGAGGCGTTGACCATCGACTCCCCCGTAGCCACGCCCGGCGCATCGGTTCAACTCGCGCTGGATGGCAGCCAGCTTCCCATGACGGACATGTACTGGGACGTTCAAGCTCCAGAGGGAACGACGATGGAGACGGGCGAAGACTTGACGCTCACGCTCACACTTCCCGAGACCCTCACGCCGACGCTTCCGAAACAGGTCCAGCAGTACACGCGCCTCACCAGCCGGCCTCCAATTCGGTACGTCCTGCGCGAGCGGGAAAGCGACCGCATCGTGGCTGGCGGATACGCCCCGGTCGAAATCGCTCCACCGCTCGTGGTAGACCCTCTGCCAGACGCCGTCCGCATTGCGAAGAAGCCACTCCCGTTCGCGGTGACGGGTACGGTCTACGAGCCGGATATCGAGGAAGTCGTGGGTTCGTTCGAAACGGTGGATGCATCGGGCACTGTCCTAGCGGCATCGCAGCCACAGCGCGCGGTCCCTGGTTCGGACGGGCGTTTTCGGTTCATCTTTAAGCCCGTGTTGCCGCCGCAAGTCGAGCCTGGGACGTATACCGTGCGCGCAACTGTTGAGGCGGCCGGGCAGGAGCCTGTCGTGGCCGAGGTGCCGGCGCAGTACCTCTACGCGGACGTCCGCCAGGGTCTGAACGTAGGCCTCGTCGAGAGCTACGACAATACCCTTGCCGAGACACTGGATGCGCTTGGAGTCGCCTACACGAAGCTGGATTCAACCGCCCTGTCTGCCGGCGACTTGAGCCCGTACACGACCGTGCTGGTCGACATCCGGGCTTACCTCGTCCGCAACGATCTCCGCCAGGCGAATGACCGACTGCTCGACTGGGTGAAGGCCGGCGGCACGATGATCGTGACGTACCAGAAAACGTTCGAGTGGAATGCCGGCTACCCGGATCCCTTCGACCGCGAGGTGGAAAACCCAGGCGATTTCGCCCCTTTCCCGCTCGAACTGGGCCGAGGCCGCGTCACCTACGAGGACGCCCCCATCACCCTGCGCGACCCCGCCCACCCGCTTTTTAACTCCCCGAATCGGATTCAGCCGAGTGACTGGTCGGGTTGGGTACAGGAGCGCGGTCTGTACTATCCGGCCACCTACGCTCCGGAGTATGCCGAACTGCTCGCCATGAACGATCCAGGCGAGGAGCCCCTGACGGGCTCTTTGCTGGCCGCGAAGTACGGCGATGGCACGTACGTCTACACCGCCTTGGCGCTGTACCGGCAGCTCAAAGTCTACCATCCCGGCACCTACCGACTGTTCGCCAACCTGATCAGCTTGTAGTGTACATGACATGCCATGTCCTGGACATGGCATGTCCCCTACATCGATGCGGTGTAACTCCGCTATCAGCGCTCCTTCGTGTCTTTCCGTTACCGGCTGACGCCCAGTTTTCCCCTCTATGCGCCCCTACGTTCTCGCTGAATCGCACTGGCCTGCCGTCCGAGATGCCGGCTACGAAGTCGCGGTTCTGCCGTGGGGCGCGACTGAGGCGCACAACACGCACCTCCCGTACGCGACGGATAATTTCCAGGCGGAATACGTGGCCATCGAGGCTGCGCGACGTGCCTGGGCGCGAGGGGCGAAGGTCGTGGTGCTGCCGGCCGTTCCGTTTGGGGTGAACACGGGGCAACTCGACGTAGCACTCGACATGAACCTCATGCCCAGCACTCAGGCGGCCATCCTCGGGGATGTCGCCGACACGCTCGTGCGGCACGGGGTTCGGAAGCTCGTCGTGCTCAACGGGCATGGCGGCAATCACTTCCGGCAGATGATCCGTGAACTCGGGGCCAGCCGGCCGTCGCTTTTCATGTGTGTGGCTAACTGGTATGAGGCGGTCGACTGGAACGAGTACTTCGATGAACCGGGCGACCATGCCGGCGAAATGGAAACGAGCGCCATGCTTCACATTCGCTCAGATCTCGTCCGGCCGCTCTCTGAGGCCGGCTCCGGTGCCGCCAAGCGGTTCTCCATTGCCGCCCTCCGCGACGGCCGCGCATGGGCCGAGCGGCAGTGGACACAGGTAACGGCCGATACCGGCGTCGGCGATCCGTCTCGGGCCACAGCAGAAAAAGGTGCCCGCTACCTCGACGCCTGCTGCGCGTCCCTCGCCGACTTCTTCGTGGACCTTGGCAGGGTCGACTTGAACGACTTGTATAGCTGAGTGGCATCGGCACACACTCCCGCCCAACAGCCCAACCTACCCCCAACGAAGAATCGCTAAAGTCGAATCACCCGCCTAAACCTAGCGTTAGACGGCGCTTATCTCTCATTCGACTTCACGTATCATGT
>JBCDHV010000196.1:0-7209 GCA_038749615.1 Bacteroidota bacterium | reverse complement strand
GCAGACCTGGACGCCATCCGCCCCCGCGTGCGCGCCGATGCCGAGGCAGAGCGCGGCGAGGCGTTGCACCGTTCCCTGCTCCCGGATGCCTACGATCCGGCCGGCGTGGAGGTCGATGAGGCCCTCTTGATGCACGCGTTCTAGACGCTTTGCGGTGCGCAAGATTACCGGATCAACAGCACCTCGTCGCCACCAAAACCTGAACCGACGAGGCGGAGGGTCATCTGACTCAACGCACCATTGACCGTCCCGACCACTGAAATTGGGGGCTGGTTGGAGAGATTAAAGGTCCAACTAACGGACGGCGCGTTGAAGCTCCCTGTAATCTCAAAGGGTAGTTCTCTGCTACCGGCTGTGAGCCGGCCCGTGCCAGAGACGGCTGACAGTTGCTCTTGAATGTTGATCTCCAGGAAATACTCCAGCCCATCAGACGCTGTAAACCGCCCCGTCCAGCCCCCCGAGATCGAGTCGAAGCTAACATCGACGGGCCGGTTGCTCGTCGAGTCACAGCCGGCAACGAGCAGGGCAAAAAGCAGCAGGAGGTAGCGCATAACCTGGTTTGGGTGTGGATATTGGGTGAAGGGGGTCGGACCCCTCAATTCGCGGCGCGGTAGTCGGCCGAAAATTCGTCGGCAAGGGCAAGGATGGCGGTCTGGACAACGCTGAGATCTGCCTCGAAGGCAAGACCTACCAGACTGTCTGACCACGTGATCGCCGGCACGAGGCGGCCGTTGACGAAGGCTGGCTGTTCGAGGTCAAGCTCGACGGAGAAGGGGAATCGTCCGCCTTCGGCCCGCATCACGTTGACGTGCACACGCAGGGTGGCGTCTTGCTTACGTTCCCGGGCTGGAACGCCGTTTTCGATCAGGCGAGCCCGTAGTGAACCGGTTGCGGCATCTAGACGTAGCGCCTCGTTGGTAGACGCGCCGAGAGGCTTCTCGATGGTGACTTCGATGCCGAGTTCGGAGAGGCCGGCTAGGCTTACACGCGCCGATTCGATTTCGGTCTGGGCGGATGCGAAAGGTGCAATAAGGAGAGCAGCTAGGGCGAAAAGCCTGTACATGGAGCCGAAGGTTCGAGGCGGCGGACTGCACTCTGACCAACGGCCGGCTTCCAGGTTGCAACGCTGTGAATAGCCGGGCGGATGGGGCTCTTCAGTAGGAATGCGAAGACTTTGCGAAGGGGGTCGGACCCCTAAGGATCTATCCTAAAAGCCGGCGCCGTGGGAGGGCAACCAAATCAGCTGAAGATCCTCCTCGTCCACGACGCCATCTAGGTTGAAGTCGGCGGAGAGGTAGCCGGTTTGGTTGCGCTGGGCCTGCCACGTGGTAAGCACGTCATCGGCGGAAACGAGGCCATCTGCATCTGCGTCTCCGCCTCGTATGGTGTATCTGGGGAAGAAGCCTCGGTCCCGGCGCATCAAGGGGGCGAACGGCTCGGTGAAACTGGGCGAAAAGGAGTTGGCGAAATCGACTTCTGGTACGCCGACGGAAAAGTCGATGGGGGTCTTGGAAATGAGCGGGACGTGGTTGCGATGATACACGGCGACGTAGTATGACCCTGCCCCGGCTGAAATCGGGAGGTCTGCAGTGTAGCCTGTGGACGTCCAAGGGAAGACGACACGGTTGTCCTCCGTCAGGAGGTACGCCTCCGAATCGACGGGCGGGCCGGGCAGGCCGGCGGCATTGACGGTGAGAAGGCGGACAAGGACCCAATCGACGATATCGTCTCGGGCGGCGAAGAAGCCGGAGTCCACGCTCTCGGCCCCAGCATGATTCCACGGCGGGCCGCTGTACGGATGGTCGTCCGGGAGATGGCCGCCGTCTAGCAGCCCCGTAGACATCGGGCTTGATCGGACATAGGGACCGTCGAGCTGCACGGAGAGCCGCAAGCCGAAGTTCAGGGCATCGGACTCGTCGGCACCCATGTACGGCGTCCGGGCAGACCTGGGGTCCCCATCGATGTCTTCAGAGACTTCATCGAGCGCCCGCCCGCCCAGCAGGGATTCTCCAATCGACGCGCCGGCGAGCCGGAGGTCACCGGTGCTGACATCGGCGAAGGTCACAGCAATCTCGTTCGAATACAACATCTTGCCGGTCGCATTTTTGAAGCCTTGCAAGGTGCTGTATTGAATGCCGCCCCATCCAATCAACGGCGCTCCACCGGCGTTCTTGACGATGTTCCATTCGATCCGTTCGACGACATCCGGGTTGGGCACGGCGAGCGCAAAACCCGGCGTGGAGCCGCCATTGTAAAAGATGTTGTTGATGGCGTACACCCGTTCTGGAACGAACGTCGTGGCGTTGTCTTCCACTCTGAAGGCATAGATCGTGGCGCGGAGCGTGTTGTGGTACACGTCCACAGACTGCTGGACATCCGCGAGCCGGAGGGCCGTTTGGCGTGCGTTGACGATGTTGTTGACGACCGATCCCAGGGCCCGGTCGAACACGATCCCGCGTGATCCCGTGCTTGGGAGATGAATCTCGTTGGCTGCGATGGTATTCCGGCCCGAGCCAGAGGAGAACGCGGCTAGCCGCATGCCAGTTACGGAGTCATAGGTGCTGGTGACCGTGTTTGAGATGGCCTCTGCGCCATGGCTCGTGATATCTAGACCGCTGACGGCTTGGTCGGCGAACACGTTGTCGCGAAGCTCGAGATCGCCGGCGGTCTCGGTGATCGTCGAGTTGAGGCCTTCGTAGAGCAGGCCAATGCTGCCCTCTGTGAACGTGTTGCTCGTGAACACGTGTTCGTCGAGCCCCCAGAGGTTTCCGTAGACGAGTGCCGCATCTTCGCTCGTCTCTCCAGCAAGGCCAGTAAACGTGCAGTTTCGGACGGTCACGTGATCCGCGTCACGGCCTTCGAACACGAGCAGCCGGCCTTCTGGAGCTGCGTAGATTGTCGTGAAGTCGAGCCGGCGGATGGTCACGTGGTGCATCTCCTTGAGCCGGAGCAACCAGTTGCCGCCCGTTCCGAGGACGGGCCGGCGCAGCGTAGCCCGTAGCGTGGTGTCGGCCGGGCGGAACAGGAGGGTATCGTCAGAGGCTCCGTAGCGTGGGAAATCCAGCGTCGCATGCACATCGTAGGTGCCAGGGCGGATGCGGAACGACACGGGCCCTTTCATGCCTCGGTGATTCACGTGGAAGATCGCTCGCTCGACCGATGCGAAATCTGGTGACGCCCCACCCACCGTGTACCAACCGAGGCCGGTGTCGGCATTGTCGAGCGGGTCGTATGCGGTGCCCTCGTCGGCCCCCTTGTACACCGAGAACGCGCCACGTGCGTCCCCGTCGATGTCGTTCGCGATGCCATCGATGGGGCGAGCGAGTAAGTCGACGTCGTTCACGGACCCGCCGGCTAGGCGGAGATCGCTGGTGCCGGCGGTGGCGACGAACGTGACATCGACGTTCGTCCACGTGTGCGAAAGCTCTGGGTACGCGGCGAAAAGCGTCGTCAACGTCCCATATGCCGTGCCTTCGGATTCGACGAGTGAGCCGGAGGCCGAATACACGTTGTTGTACGAGGCTGTCAGGTCCGAAATATCGCTGGCTTCAATGGCAAGCCCGCTACTGGACGCGTAGAAGATGTTGTTTTGGACGGTGCCGTCGGTACCGATGCTGAGCGCCGTGCCGGCCCCCGCTACACGAATCGTGTTGTGCCTGACCACGGCATCGTTGCCTACTCTGAGGCCAAAGTCAGGTGTACCGCCGCGGATCGAGACGATGTTGTTGATGATCCGTTCGTCTGCAACCTGGTCAACGGAGATGCCCCGTTCGCCAAACTGCATGTCGACCTCGTTTCTGGAGACAATGGGCGTGTTTGACCCGCTACCGCTAAACGACCCGCGTACCCAAATGCCCACAAAGCCGGCGTCTGACCAGGCGGCATTGGACACGGTATTTCGTTGGACCATGGCGTTCGAGTTGCCCCGCAGCCACACTGCACCGAAGCGTTGCCCGGAAAAGGTGTTGCCGAGCACGTGGGTGCTGTCCGAGTTGGCACCGCCTGACGGCTCCACGTACACCCCGTACCCGCCGCGCGTGAAGACGTTGTTCTCGTAACGTAAACCCGCATAATTGCCGGGAGAGGACGGTTCTTGCTCGATCAATGGCGCGTCCCCACCAGCATCGCCGGTCAGCTCGCAGTTGAACACGGTGAGGTAGCTCGCCAAGTTGTCCAGGTAGATGAGCCGGCCTTGCGGGCTCGCCGTCCCTGACTCGAAGTCGATGCCCCGAAAGGTGATGTAACTCGCTCCATCCAGCCGCACGACCCAGTCCTTGGCCGGCAATGCGCCGGTTTTGGTCCAGGTGACCGTCGAGTTCGGGATCGCCGGCTTGAAGATCACGCGGTCGGTCGGGGAGCCGGTGCGGGCGAAGTCGAGGATCGTCACCTGCTCGTCATACGTGCCCGGGCGAATCTCGAAGGTCACTTCTCCGCTCGTGCCCACGGCGTTCAGGTTGCTCACCGCCGAGCCGATCGACGCATAATCTGGCGACACCCCACCAACGGTGTACGTGCCGTTGAGCTGGCCGAACGCCGGCCCAGCGAGCATGGCACAGAGCAGGAGGGAGAGAAGGAAGCGCATGGGGTGGCAGGTGTTGCACGGTGGCTGTGTGGCAGGGAATGCGGACTCGTGGACGCGGTGTTGAGTTTGCCACATTCGCTACAGAGCTACCTCATCATTCCGAGATCCCGTGCCAGTTCACCCAGGGCCAAACGATGTCCTCAGGATCACCGAGGCCATTTAGGTTGAAATCGCCGGGGTGGTAGACATCGTCGGCCCCGTTGATCTGCCGCCAGAAGTTCGTCACATCCAACGGAGACGTAAGGCCGTCCTGATCGGCGTCTCCCGGAAGGAGCCCGAAGACCTCCTCTGGCTCGATGAACGCCACCTCACCGGCCCAATACGGCCGCTCGTCCGGCTTGAAGAAGGGATAGTTTACAGCATTGACCCACTCGAGGTAGACAGGCATCGACAAATCGGTGCCGTGGTTGCGGTGCTCGACGCCGAGGTAGTACATGCCAGGAGACAACACCGCTGAGACAGCTTGCCCATTGGGCTCCTCGATCTCACCGCCTTCCCGAAGGATCATCGCCTTGGTGAACACATTGGTGAGGCCCCCGGGGTTCAGGTGCCCGCCGGCATAGATCCGCATCAGAATCCAATCCACGTCTCCGTCAGCAGCACTGTGGGACTCCTGAGGGAAATGGTTCCAAGGAGCGATACTGTACGGTTGATCTTTGGGGATCAGTTCAGCCTCAGCCAAGTCGTCTCGCATCCGGCCGGCGCTGGTGTCCCAAGCTCCCGTAAGGATCATCGTGCCGGCGAGCTTGAGGGAAAGAGGCGATGTGTTGAACTCGACGGCACCGATCTCGCAGTTGAACCGCTTGCGACGAGGGGTTTCGGTGTCGCCGGCATAGCCGCGTTGGTCGTACAACTGGTTGTCGCACGAGCCCTTGCCGATCACGTAGGCGCCTGGGTTTGGGCGATGGGTCTTGGTGGGGCCGCCATTGTCGAGTAGCGCGTTGAGACCAGGCAAGAGCGGCGTCCCGATGGTGCCGACGTGGTCGTCGTTGGCGTTGGGCATGCCGGCAGGGAAGTCACCCGTGACGGTAAAGTTGTTGCCGATCAGATTATGGCCGTCCGAGGTGACACTTGTGCCACCGGTGGTGCGGTCGATGTCGTCGCTGGCCGTGTTCGAAAGGCTGCTCCCGTAGCGGAGATTGGCCGCGATGATCGCGTTCTCCGCCACGAATCCACCGTTGGCGAGTCTCAATCCGCCGCCTCTTCCTTGTCCGAATCCTTGGTTGGCCCAGTTTTGCGTGATGGTCGAGTGCCGGACGGTGAGCGTGCCGCCTGCAGAAGCAGGAGAGGAGTAATAGATCGCTCCGCCGGCTCCATCCGCCGTGTTCTGCGAGAACGTGGAGCGCAAGATCGTGGTGGTGCTAGAGGCGTCGAGGCCGCCGCCGGTGGATTCGGAGAAATTTTCAGAGATCGTCGAGTCGATGATCGTGAGGGATCCGGTGACCGAGTACACCCCGCCGCCGCCGCGTGAACTGGACTCGGCGGTGTTGTCTTCAATCGTGACGCGGATCATCGTAAGCGTACCGGTGCTGGCCACACCGCCGCCGGAGTCCGCCGTGTTCTGGAAGATGCGGCAGTCCGAGATCGTCATCGTCGTGGTGAAGGTACCGGAGTCGAGGTAGACCCCGCCGCCATCCTGAAAGTTGGGTGCCACCCCGCCGGTCACGCTCACTCCCCGTAACTCGAAACGCTGGTTGTTCGCATCCGGCTCGAAATTGAACACGCGGTCCTGCCCTGCTGCGTTCACCGTCAGTAGGTTTTTGCCAGGGCCTAAGATGCGAAGGCTTTGGGTGATGTCGGGCAGCCCATCGAGCAAAAGGATCAGTCCGCTCCGCGCGAAATAAATCGTATCCGTCCCAGTCTCGCCGGCGTCACAGGCATCAGTGGCCGTGTCATTCTCTGCCGAGAGGATGGCTTCTCTGAGATTGCACGTGCCATTGTTCGGGTCGAGGTCATCGGCGATATCCGTGACCCAGATCGTGGCTGCATCGAGCGTCCCGGATAGCGCAAACAGGGTCAGGAGGTAGAGGAAGCAGCGCATCGTAAGGTGTGGTACGTGAAGGTGGCTGTCTTAACTAACGATTTTATCGCCCCAAAATGGCCATCCAAGCGGAGCGAGCCGCTCACTGCCCACCTGGCATTACACCGTGCCACTCGACCCACGGCAGCACGATGTCGGCCTCATCAACCTGGGCGTTCATGTTGAAATCGCCGGCTTCGTAGCGCTTGGGGTCCTTGGAAGTCGGCACCCAGAAATTGGTGACGTCGAGCGGAGTCACGAGGCCGTCCTGGTCGGGGTCTGCCGGCAGCGAGCCGAAGAGGCCGTCGGGGAGTTCGACCGGCGGATCGACCCAGTACGGGCGCTCGTTGGTCTCGAAAAACCCGAACCCTTCCGACCCGGTCCATTCGAGCACCAACGGCATGGAGAGCTCCGGGGCGTGGTTGCGGTGTTCGACGCTCATGTAGAACACGCCGGGCCGGAGCAGCTGAAGGGTTCCGGGGACGTCCGGGTCGACGATGTCGGCGTCGCGGCGTAGCACCATCACCTGGGTGCCGGCGAGCGAGAGGCCAGTGGGGTTCAAGTGACCGCCGGTGTAGAAGCGGACGAGCACCCAGTCGACGTCCTC
>JBCDHV010000195.1:0-7219 GCA_038749615.1 Bacteroidota bacterium | reverse complement strand
TGGCTTCGTCCCACCACGCGATGGCTCCACCACACGTATGACTCCGGCTCGGCGTTTCCTTGACCGCTCCCGTACCCATCTGACCGACGAATACCTGCCCAAAATACGCCGATGTCTGGAGGGGCTTTCCGAAAACGAGACTTGGTACGCACCAAACAAAGTCTCGAACAGCATCGGCAACCTGATGCTTCACCTCGAAGGCAATCTCCGGCAGTGGATTTTGCACGGCGTGGCCGGCACGCCAGACGTGCGGGACCGCGAGTGGGAGTTTCGGCAGTACAAGACGGCGACCAAGGTCGAACTGCTAGCGCGGCTCGAAGTGGTCCTCAAGGAAGTCGATGCGGTGCTCGCCGGTCTCACAGAAGACGAGTTGCTTGCTTCACGGTGCATCCAAGGCGCAGACGTTTCCGTGCTCGATGCCGTCTATCATGCTGTCGAGCACTTCAGCATGCACACCGGCCAAATCATCACACTCACCAAACTGATCTCCAACCGCGACCTGAAGTTCTACCGCTTCGAATTCGATGTCGCATACCGGAATTGGTAAGTGAACTCAGTGGGACGCTGGGGATGTAGCAGAGTGGCAATGTGGCAAATGTGGCAGTGTGGCAATTAGCTATCCGTCAACCACCCAACCACCCAACCACCCAACCACCCAACCACCCAACCCTTCCTCGATCAGGTACCGGGCGATGGGTTCACCGGCTCCGCAGCCGGTATCCAGGACGGTACCACCTGCCGGTAGACACGGCGTGAACCGGTTAAGCCAGTCTCGTTCGAAAAAGACCCGAGGGCGCTGTTGGTCCCACGCCGCAGCGTGCGCCTCGTACGTGTCCTGCGTCCGGCGGTGAATCTCTCGGAAGTCAGGCATGGCGGCGTCCTCGCTCAGCTGTCGAGTTCAACGGGTTCGCCGAGGAATTTGGGCCTGGTCCCAAGCACCTTGACATCTAGAACCGCCTTCGCCCGGGCCAGCGTTTCGCGTAGCCGCACGCGCAAACCAGCTGCTCCATCCACATCGGAGGCACAAAAGCCGGACGCATCGATGCCGAACTCTCGGGCGATGAAGACCGCGCGTTCGACGTGAAAGCACTGGGAGACCACCAGGAAGCGGTTCTGCCCGAAGACCTCGGCAGCGCGGACCATGCTGTCGAGCGTGCGAAAGCCGGCGTAGTCGAGGGTGATGCTGTCGGCCGGGATGCCGGCTTCCATGAGGTCTTCTTGCATACGGACGGGCTCGTTGTAGTGCACCGTCGAGTTGTCCCCGCTGACGATCACGTGCTCGATGTGGCCCGTCTCGTACAATTGAGCGGCTGCCCGTATCCGGTTGTCGTAGAACGGATTCGTTCCACCGCGGACGAGGTATTTCGCCGTCCCGAGGACCACGGCGACGCGCTTCTGAGGCACAGCGTCGATTTCCTCGAAGACGTGCGGTGTTGCCGTCTGCTCCACGTACCGGTCCGAGCCAACCGCCGCAACGACGGCAAGCACCAGGATTCCGGCTAGAAGGAGGGCGAGACGTCGAAACACGTGGGCAGTTTGTGATTTCCGGAGTATGCTAGGATCTCCGAATCATACATCATACGCTCGACATCGTACATCGCATGGTCTCCGAATTGCCCACTCCTTCGGTTCTCGTCGAACGCCGCCGGCTCGAGGACAACATCGCGCGGATGCAAGTGCGTGCCAACGAGGCCGGAGCGCGGTTGCGGCCCCATATCAAGACGCACAAGAGCGTTGCGATTGCTCGGTGGCAGCAAGCAGCCGGGGCACAGGGCATTACTGTTGCCACCCCAAGTGAAGCCGTGATTTTCGCAGACGCCGGCTTCTCTGACATCCGCCTTGCCTACACGGTTGCGACTGAGGGCAAGCTGCGCCGGCTGGCGGCTCACGCAGATCAGACTCAGATTACGTTCTGCGTTGATACCCTGGAAGGCGCCAAGATGGCCTCCACGGTGTTCGGCGAGGCCGGCAAGACAGCGCGGGTGCTCATCGAGGTCGATTGTGGGTATGGGCGCTGTGGTTTGCCGTGGGCAGAGGCAGCAAGTGTCCGTGTGGTACGGGACATCGCAGCGTTGCCCAACCTCGAAGTCGTTGGTCTGCTGACGCATGGTGGGCAAGGCTACAGAGGTCCCGCCTCCCCCGAGGAATCTCTGGACGATGCCCTGCTCCGGGCCATGCATGAAGAGCGCGACCGCACGCTGGAGTTTGCCGAACGGCTCGGCGAGGCTGGCTTGGCGCGTCCCGGCGAATTCGAGATTAGCATCGGCTCGACGCCCACGATGGCGCACTTCGAGCAGCACGAGCGGGCCGGCTTCCGCATCACCGAGCTTCGCCCCGGCAACTATGTGTTCAACGATGCCATCCAGGTCGGCCTCGGCGTGGCAACGCTGCGTCAGTGCGCGCTCACGGTCCGGGCCTCCGTCATCAGCAAACACCGCGAGCGGGGACGAGAACGGCTCTACATCGATGCCGGTAAGAAAGTGTTCACCTCAGACACAGGCTACGGGACTGCCGGCTATGGCATTCCGCTCTACAGCGCCCACAGCATGCACCCGATGCCCCATCTTCGCATCGTGGCGCTCTCGGAGGAGCATGGTTGGCTACAGGCCGGCGGCGGCTCGACGTTGGACGTTGGCAACCAGCTCCGTATCGTCCCCAACCACGCATGCACCACGGTGGCTCAACAAGACCGCCTCTACCTCGTCGACGGCAACGATCTGGTGCAGGAAATCGCCGTAGACGCTCGGGATAGGACGTAATGTTCAGTGTTTAGTGTTTAGCTCTTGGCTGAATGGATCAGGTGATGCGCAGACCTGAGACTCAACCGGCAGCAACTTGCGTCATCCCTGCCGGCTGGCTTCGTCAGCTCTAAACACTAAGAACTAAACACCAAACACCCGGCGAAGCCGCACACCACCTTTACCCATGTCTCTCGTCGCCCTGCTAGGTAGCGCCCGTTCGGATGGCCACGCGGCCGAATTGCTCGATTTGATCCTCGCCGGCCGGCCGGCGGAGCGCTTCGATCTGGCTCAACTCGATATCCGGGAGTACGTCTACGATGCACCCCCTGAGGGCGATGATTTTCTGCGCGTGGCGGAGGCCATGACACGGGCCGATGATATTCTGATGGTCACGCCGGTGTACTGGTATGCCATGAGCAGCCGGCTCAAACGATTCTTCGACCGGATGACGGACCTCGTCACCGTGCGCAAGCCGATTGGGCGCGCGCTGGCCGGCCGGACGCTCTGGATGGCGGCGTGCGGATCAAATCCTGAGTTCACCGAGGGCTTCGAGGTGCCGTTTCGCCTGACGGCCGACTACCTGGATATGACCTACGGCGGTGCGTTTTACGCGTCTACAGAAACAGGCGGGTTTACGCCGCCCACTCGCACAGCCGCGGCTCAGTTCGGCGCTCAGCTCTTTTCAGAGCACCAGCGCAGCTCTTGAGGATAAGAACGCATCTTGCACGGCTGCGCTGTATCGTACAGAGCCGGACGCCGATACCGGCCACCACCACTGCTCCATTCCCCAACCGACCCGATTCGATGCGTCGCTTCGTCTTACCTCTGGCTGTTGTCTTTGCTGTGTTTGCTGTGGGCGTGCTCGTGTACGAGCAGCCGGCGCCTGAACCGGGCGTCTCTGAGGCTACCTCGCTGGCCGACATGGAGATCGTAGGGTTGCCGGAGAAGCCAAGGGCCAATCCGCTGACGTACCGGGGCGACAATGCCCAGAAACGGCTCGGGTTCGAGCAGCAACGCCTCGTGGATCCGCGCACTGGCGCGTTGCCGGCTGGCATCCGCCGGCTCGAACGGCTGCATGCGGCCCGGATGCCTCAGGCGCTTGCCGGCTTCGGCAAGAACGGAAGTCCGCTCGCGGAGTCGTGGGAGCTGCGTGGCCCGATCAATCTTGGCGGCCGCACGCGCGCCATCGCCATCGACCAACGCTACGACGGCACCTCGAACCGGACGATCTTCGCCGGTGGTATTTCCGGTGGGCTCTACCGCAGCCAGACGGGTGGAGCGAGCTGGGAGCTCGTCACGAGCCGCGCCGACTTGGCCAGCATCACGACCATCGCCCAAGACCCGACCAGCCCGGACACCTGGTATTACGGGACCGGCGAATTCCTCGGCAACAGCGCGTCTGAGCCGGGTGGTTTTTTCTTCGGGCAGGGCATCTTCAAGTCGGTCGACGGCGGCCAAACGTGGGAGCAGTTGGCAAGCACGACCAACGGCGAGTATACGAGCTTCGACAATCCATTCGATTTCGTCTGGCAACTCGATGTTCATCCAGCAGATGGAGCCGTGTTGGCTGCCGCTGTCGGAGGGATTTACCGCAGCACCGACGGAGGCCAGACCTGGACGAACACCCTCGGCTCCACGCAGTCCCCGTTTGCGCTCTATTCCCACGTAGACGTCGCTTCAGACGGCTCGGTCTACGCAGCCGTGAGCCGGAATGGCCAGAACGTGGCCCAGTCGGGCGTCTTCCGGTCTACGGACGGGGGCCAAACCTGGAGCGACATCTCGCCGGCTGATCTCACGTCGGATCCGTACCGCATGATCGTCGGGCACGCACCGAGCGACCCGGACCGGATGTACCTGCTCGTCCAATCTGAACCTGCGGGCGGATCAAGCACGGATCACCAGTTTTTCCGTTACGACGATGGGGACTGGACGGATCTCTCGGCTATGATTCCGAACGTCACCGAGCCAGACGCCGACGGTAGCGAGCCGCTGGCAGGAAACGCCTCCTACACGAGCCAGGGCGGATATGACATGGTGGTGGCCGTCAAACCAGACGACGAAGACATTGTCTGGATCGGTGGGACGAACTTGTACCGAAGCCTCGACGCCGGCGAGACGTTCGAGACGGTCGGAGGCTACGCTTCGCCGTACACCTTCGCGCCCTACGATGAGCATCATCCCGATCAGCACGGCTTCGCCTTTTACCCGGGCGATCCAGACCGGATGATCTCCACGCACGACAGCGGCATCTCCTTCACGGACGATCCGCTGCAATCCCCGCAACGGTGGACGCGGCTGGTCGACGGCTACATCACGAGCCAGTTCTACCACGTGTCCATCGACCCTCAAGTGGGCGGAAGCGATCTCACGCTCGGTGGTCTTCAGGACAACGGGACGTGGGGTGCGGAAGACCCCGACGGGGCCGTAGCCTGGTTCAACCTCACGGGAGGTGACGGCGCGTACTCGGCCGTTGCCCCAGGTGGCGATGTATTTTACGTCTCGGCGCAAGAAGGCTTCATCTTTAGGGTCGAGCAACAAGGCGGTGGACTCATCGGCACGCAAGTCACACCGGCCGGCCCGGAAGAAGGCGACTTCCCCTTCATCACGCCGTTTGTGCTCGACCCTACGGATTCTGAGGTTATGTATCTCGCCGCCGGCACCTCGGTCTGGCGCAACAGCGATCTGAGCGCCATCCCCACAGGCGAGCAAGAGCCTACCGATGTCAACTGGGAAGCCATCGAGGTCGATCTGGATGTGACAACGGTGAACGCGGCCTCGGACGGCACGGTGTACTACGGTGCCTCCGACGGCGGAACGACCGAACTCGGCCGCATCGATGATCCTGCCTCAGGTGACGAGCCAGTCGACATCACGCCAGGAGGCGTCGTCGCCGGCTCCTACCCGATCCACGTCGGCATCCATCCGTCGGATCCGGAAGAAATCCTGGCCGCCTTCTCAAACTACACCGTGCCGAAGCTCTGGCACTCCACCGATGCTGGTGAGAGTTGGACGGACGTGTCGGGCAATCTCGCCGGCGACGATGGCCCATCTGCCCGCTGGACGGCCCTCGTGCCAACGGGTTCTGGCCCGCTCTACCTCGCCGGCACCAGCACCGGCCTGTACTCGACTCGGACGCTGGCCGGCAGCGCCACCGAGTGGCAGCTGGAGGGAGCCGACGTGATCGGCAACGTGGTAGTTAGCAGTATCGCCGTCCGCCCAGACGATGGCCTCGTGGTCGTCGCCACGCACGGCCGAGGGGTGTACGCTGCGCAGGTCGACGTAGCCGGTGTGTCCAACGAAGTCGCTGAGGTGCCTGGGCAAGCCCGTCTGCTGACGCCGTTCCCCAACCCGTTCACCGCCGGCACGACGATTGCCTATGAACTGGACGAACCCGCCGAAATTCACCTGCGCGTCTACGATGCATCCGGCCGCAGCGTTGCCTCGCTGGCTGAAGGCCGGCAGGCAGCCGGCGCACACGAAGTGACCTGGACCGCCAACGGATTAGCGTCCGGTCTCTACCTCGTCCGGCTCGAAACACCTGCCGGTACTGCGGTGCAGCGCATCGTACTGAATCGATAGCCGCTCTCGGCGCCAGCCACCTTCCCACCAATCCATCTGACCATGCGTTTTCTTCTGCTCCTGCCCTTGTGTCTTCTCGCTGCCTGTGCGTCGACGGCGCCGGAGGCAGCCACGCAAGAAACAGCCACCGCAACCATGAACGTTGCCGCCGACGTGCCGGCTGATTTTACCCTCACGATGGGCGAAGCAGGGCTATCGGCCGGCCAAATGAAAGGCCACACGATTGCTGCGGACGGCTCGGTCACGGCATGGCGCGGCAAGGCAGTCGGCCAAAACGCCAAGGAAGCCGGCCAACTCACGCCGGCTCAGCGTCAGGCCCTGTGGACGCTCGTCGAGTCGGCCAACGCCCTAGAAGCCTCGGAAGAGACGATGGAAATGAGCCATCATTTTCTGATCGTAGAGGCCAACGGCAAGCGCCAACGCCTCGCCTGGGTCCGCACCAACACCGATTCCATCGGTGCCCGTCTGATGGGCGCGTGTCAACTCATGCTCGCTTCGCTCGCGTAACAGGTGGACGAGTAGCGGGTAACGGGTGATTTTCTGTCTATGGCAGATTTGCTATATGCCACCTGCGACCCGCCACGTGAGCAAAGCGAACCCTGTTCACGTGCTACGCTCGCGAAGCAAACGTCGCGAGCCGCTGGCATGCCTCTTCCAGCACGGGAAATTCCTTGGCGTAGCAGAAGCGGAGGAGGTGCCGGCCGTCTTCGGGGTGCTGGAAGAACGCGCGGCCTGGGATGCTACCGACGCCGGCGTCCCGGATGAGGGTTTCGCACATCTCCCAGTCGTCTGCCACGCCGAGGCGCTCGGCGAGAGGGCTGAAGTCGGCGAGGACGTAGTAGGCCCCCTGTGGCCGGTCGAGTAGAAATCCCGCGTCTTCCAACGTGTCGCAGAAGAGG
>JBCDHV010000194.1:0-7232 GCA_038749615.1 Bacteroidota bacterium | reverse complement strand
GCCCGAAGCCTACATCGTCCGGTCGGACACCTACATCGAGAAGGATTTCGCCATCAACGACGAAATCGACCGGCTCCGGCTCCGCGCCACGAGTTCGCTGATTTCCGGCCGGCAGGACGTGATCATCGTCGCCAGCGTGTCCTGTATTTACGGCCTCGGCTCGCCAGACGAGTACCGAGAGCAGATCGTGCAGATGACCACCGGCCAGGAGATTGACCGCAACGAGCTGCTGCGGCAGTTCGCTGGCATCTTCTACAGCCGCAACGACGTCGACTTCGCGCCGGGACACTTCCGCGTGCGCGGCGACGTGGTGGACGTGCGCCTCGCCTACGAGGAAAACGTGGCCGTCCGCATCGAATTCTGGGGCGACGAAATCGAATCCATCTCGACCATCGACGCGACGACATCCGATATCATCGAGCAGCACGAGTTGTTCACCGTCTACCCGGCCCGGATCTTCGTGACGCCGAAAGACCGGATGGAGGGCGCGATCAAGAGCATCGAGGAAGAGCTGCGCTGGCGGCTGGCCGCGCTCCGCGAAGAAGGCAAGCTGATCGAGGCGCAGCGGTTGGAGCAGCGGACGGTGTTCGACGTGGAGATGATGCGCGAGTTGGGGTATTGCTCCGGCATCGAGAACTACAGCCGGCACCTCTCCGGCCTGAAGCCCGGCCAGCGCCCGCACTGCTTGTTCGATTACTTCCCGGACGACTTCCTGCTGGTGATCGACGAGAGCCACGTGATGGTGCCGCAGGTGCGCGGGATGTACAACGGCGACCGCGCCCGCAAGTTGACGCTGGTCGAGCACGGGTTCCGGCTCCCCTCGGCGCTGGACAACCGGCCGATGAAGTTTCCCGAGTGGGAAGATCAGCACGAGAAGGTCATCTACGTCTCCGCTACCCCCGGCGATTACGAGTTCGAGACGAGCGGCGGCGTGGTGGTCGAGCAGATCATCCGCCCGACCGGCATCATGGACCCGCCCGTCGAGGTCCGGCCCACGGAGAACCAAATCGACGACCTGCTCGACGAAGTCCAGGACCGCGTCGACCGAGGCGAACGGGTACTCGTGACGACGCTCACCAAACGCATGGCCGAGGATCTGACGGAGTACATGAACTCGTTCGGGGTCCGCGTCCGGTATCTCCACAGCGACATCGATGCCCTCGCCCGCGTCGACATCCTGCGTGATTTGCGCCTCGGCGAATTCGACGTGCTCGTGGGCATCAACCTGCTCCGCGAGGGCCTGGACCTACCAGAAGTCTCGCTCGTCGCCATCCTCGACGCCGACAAAGAAGGCTTCCTCCGCAGCGACCGCAGCTTGATCCAGACGGCCGGCCGCGCGGCCCGGAACGCCAACAGCCTCGTCATCATGTACGCCGACCGGGTGACCGGCTCAATGGCGCGCATGATGGAAGAAACCGACCGCCGGCGTGCCCGGCAGGCCGCTTACAACGAAGAACACGGCATTATCCCAAAGACCGTACTCAAGAGCATCGAGCAAGTCAAGCGCAGCACGGTCGTCGCCGACCACAAGCGCGACAACGACGAGCGCAAAGAGAAATTCTACGCCGGCCCCGAGCCCACCGCGAAAGTCGCCGACCCGGTCGTCCGCTACCTCACCCCAGACCAGAAGCGCGACCTCATCGCCCAGCTCTCTCAGGAAATGCTGGAAGCCGCCGAAAACCTAGAATTCGAACGCGCCGCCGAACTCCGCGACACCATCAACGGCCTGGAAGACGAGTTGGAGCAAGCTGCGTAGCCAGGCAGCTAATGGCACGCTCCCTCTGCACTGTGGATTGACGTATCAACTGGGACGGCCATGCCACAACTCATCAAGCGCCTCACGGAAGAAGTTATTCAGAACCCCTACAGGAGGCTTCTGTCCACTGTGATCAAGTTGCGCGCCTTCAAGCCGAGTCAGTTCCCGCTCAATGAAGGCACTGATAGGAGCGATGCGCGGCCCGCGGTCTAGCTCTTCCCCCTCTCGTTTGGCTGCCAGCAATTGCTTGATTGCCTCTTTCAGGGGTTTCTGGCTGATCAGGCGCTCCACCAATACCTCAAACTCCATTGGTATCGCTCCAAGCTCCGCTTCGATCCACTTGACCGCTAGTATGGGCCTCAGCACGTAGAAATACTTCTTGACCCACACGTCCTCTCCTTTCAGATAGTCACGATAGTTTCCACGAGCCATGTGCAAGTAGTGGTACAGCGACGCGCGCGGCGAGAAGTGAACCGGGATGAGATCGCGAAACTTGGCAGTAATCGTAGTCTGCTCACGATAAAGGATGGGAGACTGGAGCCATTCTAGCAGCGGAGGGTTCGACTTCCGGAATAACTGCAGAGCCTTGCGCAAATCCCATCCGCTGATGTCCAGTAGATCGCTGATAGGCCGCTCGATTACGTCGCGTTTGCGCTCTAGATCAATCGAGAGGTACCAGTTGGGGTGATGAGCATAGAGAAAGCGCACGTCATAGTCGCTATCGGCAGATGGAAAGCCCCAGGCTCGGCTGCCAGATTCGCACGCGAAGAAGATGCGGACCTGCTCCTCGGTCTCGATTCGTTCGAGACGAGCTAAGACTTCTCGGCGAACAGGTTCAGCAATGGTGGTTTCAGGGCCGTTCATAAAGGAGAATGCTGCGCGGCTTTTTGTACTCGAAGCTCGTAGTCCAACACCATGGCTGCGGCAACGATGCGCCCAGATACGACAGGGAGCCGGCTTATCGGTTGACCTCGACGACCTCCTCATAAATCGACGGCGGGATGGGCTCGCCGTGAGCATCCAGACTTTCGAGATAGAGCTCGATGGCCTCGCGGATGTTGGCTACCGCCTCGCGTCTGGTGGCGCCTTGTGAGATGCAGCCCGGCAGGGAGGGCACTTCTGCTACGACATGCCGTCTTCGTCTTGCTCGATCCGTACACGAAATTTCATGGCGGCTGCGGGTTGAGGTGGTGGTTGGGGTTTCATGGCAGAACGCTAGCGGGGTTCCGCTCGTCCATCTCCGGAACCAGCGACCTGGAACGCTTTCAAAGTTCACACGCCGGCACAACCAACGCGAGGCCGGCACGTTGAAGCCGGCTGCTGAGATTGCTATCTTGGCTGTTCTGCGCCTGCGTTGCGTGTATCGAACGCAGCACTTTCCGAAACCCTTGCACCTGCTGTTCGCATGTTCGATTCCCTGTCCGACAAGCTGGAGTCTGCGCTGAAGTCCGTTCGGGGCGAAGGCAAGATCAACGAACTCAACATCGCTGAGACGATGCGTGAGATTCGCCGAGCCTTGCTGGACGCGGACGTGAACTATCAGGTCGCGCGCGACTTCACGGACCGGGTCAAGGAGCAGGCCCTCGGCGAGACGGTGCTGACAGCGGTCAACCCCGGCCAGCAGCTCGTCAAGGTCATGTACGACGAGTTGAAGGACTTGCTCGGGGCGGAGCGCGTCGATCTCAAGCGCGCGCAGAAGCCGCCGACGGTGATCCTGATCGCCGGCTTGCAAGGCTCCGGGAAGACGACGTTCACCGGCAAACTCGCGCTCTACCTCAAAGGCCAAGGCCACAGCCCCCTCGTTGCGGCGGCTGACGTGTACCGTCCCGCTGCCGTCGATCAGCTGAAAACGCTCGCCAAGTCGATCAAGGTGCCGGCGTTTGCGGTCGAGGACGAAAGCGGGCAGCCCATCAAAGACGCCGTCCGCGTGGCCCGCGAGGCCGTGCAGGAAGCCCGCCGCACCGGCCGCGACACAGTCATCATCGACACGGCCGGCCGGCTGCACGTCGATGAGGCGATGATGCGCGAGGTGACGGACATCAAGGAAGCCGTCGAGCCCGACGAGATCCTGTTCGTCGTAGACTCGATGACCGGCCAGGATGCCGTCAACACGGCCAAGGCGTTCAACGAGCAGCTCGACTTCGACGGGGTCATCCTGACGAAACTCGATGGCGACACGCGCGGTGGCGCGGCGCTGTCGATTCGGACCGTCGTTGAGAAGCCGATCAAGTTTGCGTCTACGGGGGAGAAGCTCGACGCCCTGACGCCCTTCTACCCCGACCGGATGGCGCAGCGCATCCTCGGCATGGGTGACGTGGTGTCGTTCGTGGAGAAGGCGCAGGAGCAGTTCGATGCCAAAGAGGCGGAGAAGCTGCAGAAGAAAATGCGGTCGGAGAACTTCGATCTCGAAGACTTCTACGACCAACTCCAGCGGATCAAAAAGATGGGGTCCGTCAAAGATCTCCTCGGCATGATCCCAGGTGTAGGCAAGGCCGTCAAGGACCTGGATGTCGACGACGATGCCTTCAAGCACATCGAAGCCATGATCCTCTCGATGACGCCTGAAGAGCGCGCCCAGCCTCAGATCATCAACGGAAGCCGGCGCCGGCGCATCGCGCGGGGCAGCGGCTCCACGGTCTCGGACGTGAACCAGCTCCTGAAGCAGTTCCGGGACATGAAGAAGATGATGAAGACCATGATGAAACTCACCGGCAAAGGCCGGTCAGTAAACCTCCAGCAATTGATGGGAGGTCGGTAGATTTATGATGTATGAAGGATGATTTCTGAAATGGCTGGCTCGCACGCTGCGGCCAACTGAGCAAATCATAAATCCCAAATCATAAATCATAATTTTCCTTGCACTCCAGGCTCCTGCCATTCGTGGCGGAGCGATCTGAACGAAGAACAACCAACATGGCAGTAAAAATTCGTCTGCGGCGTATGGGCCGCAAAAAACTCGCCCAGTACGGCATCGTCGCGGCCGACGCCCGGTCGCCCCGGGACGGTCGCTACATCGAAGATCTCGGGCGCTACTTCCCGGTCCAAGAGCCGGCTGCGGTCAACATCAACACCGAACGCGTCCACTACTGGCTCGACCAAGGCGCGCAGCCAACCGACACCGTCCGCTCGATCCTCAAGCGGGAAGGCGTCTACTACGAGCGGCACCTTCGCATGCTCGGCAAAGCCCCCGAAGAAATCGCCGCGACGCTCAGCGCGTGGAAAGCCGAGAAGGCCTCGAAGCAAACCGTGAAGGAAACGGCTGCTTCCCGCCGGGCCAAGGCGCTCGAAATCGAGCGCGAGAAGGCCGCTGAGGAAGAAGCCGAACGCCAGCGCCTGCAGGCCGAAGCCGAAGCCAAGCGAAAAGCCGAAGCCGAAGAGGCCCGCAAGAAGGCCGAGGCCGAAATGGCCGAAATGCGTGCCCGCGAGGCCGCCGAAGCCGAGCGCGCTCAGGCCGAAGCCAATGAAGCCGCTGCTGAAGAGCCGGCCGCTGAAGAAGCTACACCTGAGGACACGGCCCCGGCCGAAGTCGCTGAAGCGGCCGCCGAAGAAGCCGTTGCCATCGAGCCGGAAGCCGGCGATGCGGTCGAAGCTGCCACGGAAATGGCTGAAGAGACCCCCGCGGAAGAAGAAGCCGCTCCAGAAGAGCCTGCTGCCGAAGAGGCTGAAGCGCCGGCCGCTGAAGAAGCCACGGAAGAACCGGCCGCCGAAGAGGCCCCAGAAGAGCCCGCTGCGGAAGCAGAAGGTGGCGACATCACGGACGCCCCCGTTGCCGCCCAGCCGGCAGCCGAGTCCGAGGCCAGCGATCCCGTCACGGCCGTCGAAGAAGCCGAAGCGGCTACGGAAGCGTCGGACGAAGACGCCGGCGACGAGAAGAAAGATGCGTAAAGCAGATCGTCCGGCCGGCTCTGACGCTGGAGCCGGCCCGGACGAGCTCATCCTGATGGGCGAAGTCGTGAAAAGCCACGGCGTTCGCGGCGAACTCAAAGTCCGGCCGATCACCGACGACCCGACCCGGTTTTCGGATCTCGATGTCCTCTACGTGGGGGCGGATGCCACGTCGGCTAGTGCGTTCGAGGTCACAGGTGCTCGGTTTCAGCAGGGCAAGAAGGGACTGACTCTTTTGCTCAAACTCGCCGGCGTGACGGACATAGACGCGGCAGACGCGCTCCGAAAAAAGAGCGTCTTTGCCGTCGAGTCCGATCTACCACTCGACGATGACGAGTACTTCATCCACGACCTCATTGGCCTCCGCGTCGAGACGGTCGATGGTGAAGACCTGGGTGTCGTGTCTGACATCGTCGACAATCCGGCACACGAAATCCTGCTCGTTCGCCGGCCGAACGGCGCGGAATCGCTGATTCCCGTCGTGGACGAGTTCATCGCCGATCTCGATTTTGACGCCGAGGTCATCCGGCTCGATCTGCCCGAAGGCTTGGTCTAGGCTAGACACTCCTAGGAGCTGCACATGCGAATCGACTTGGTTACGGCGCTGCCGGCACTGGTACAGTCGCCGCTGCAGCACAGCATTTTGAAGCGGGCACAAGACAAAGGGCTCGTCGAGGTGCACGTGCACGATCTGCGGGCCTACACCACGCAGAAGCAGCGGCAAATCGACGATTACCCCTACGGCGGCGGCGGCGGCATGGTGCTGATGGCGCAACCGGTGTTCGATTGCATCGAGGCGCTGATGAGCGAGCGGAGCTACGACGAGGTGATCTACCTCACGCCCGATGGCGAGACGCTGTCGCAGCCGATGGCGAACGAGTTGTCGTTGCAATCGAACCTGATCCTGCTCGCCGGCCATTACAAAGGCGTCGATCAGCGCGTCCGCGACGTGCTCGTGACACGCGAGATCAGCATTGGCGACTACGTCTTGAGCGGCGGTGAACTGCCGGCGTTGGTCTTGATCGACGCGTTGGCCCGGATCGTCCCCGGCGTGATCGGCGACGCGCAATCGGCGCTGACCGACTCGCATCAGGACGGCCTGCTTGCTGCTCCGATCTACACCCGGCCGGCCTCCTTCCGCGGGATGGACGTCCCGGGCGTCCTCCTCTCCGGCGACCATCCCAAGATTGCCGCCTGGCGCGAGGAGAAACGCCTCGAACGCACGAAGCAACGCCGGCCGGATTTGCTGGAGTAGGTCTGCCAGTCCTGATCCGGGTCGCACAGGTCTTTTGCTAGGTGTGCCGGTCGAAGATCGTAGCGGTGGGGGTGCGTTTCGCACTCGACGAGCACCAGCGGCCGAAGACCTATGCGCTCCGCTCAACCCTGACCGCCCAGCTGCCCAACCGCAGTCCGCCCAACCACCCAACCATCCCCCACCCAACCGTGCTCGCCAGAGCACCCGCCGTGAAGAACGCGCTATGCGTTGAACAAAGCCCCCCTTTTCGGTATACTACGAAGCTACGCCTTTGCGCCGCCGGCGCTAGAAGCAGCCTATCAGCAGACCGAAGTACACAGATTTAGAACGAGGTAG
>JBCDHV010000193.1:0-7233 GCA_038749615.1 Bacteroidota bacterium | reverse complement strand
CAAGCGACGGCCGAGACAGGAATGACCTCCTGCAGCCGTACTGGGATGCCGTTCGAAAGGAGTCGTATCCCTCCGGTCTCAGCCGCCTTCAGCATCAGCTTGAAACACGCGAGCGGCCGGCACCCGTGCGGCGGATCCGCCCGCCGCTTCAGTGGGCCGCTGGGCTCGCCGGTATGCTCTTGCTCGTCGGTGCCGGCAGCTGGCCGGTCCAGCATACAGAGACCATTGGCTACTTCTTGCGCGGGCATGCTCCCGTGACAGCGCCAGCCGTGATGCAAGACGGCCTCTCAGCGCTCGACCTGCCGGAGGCGCATGCCCTCTCTGTTTCGCGCACAGACACCTCAACTAGCTTCGCGCTCTTTCTGCCCGCAGAGGCCGGCCCAGACCTGGCTGACTGGCGGGAGCGCGTCGAACACCAGACACACCCCAGCCAACTGTACGTCCAGGTCGTCCGCGTGACCCTGGAGCGGGCCTTGTTCGCCCAGCTCTTGAACGCCTTCGATGTCGACATCCAACTCGGCGGCCCGTCCGGAACCGACTTGACCGCCCGCGTGCTGGCTCAGATCGATCCGCTCCTCAGCCCGGACGATCCTCCTACCCACGCTCCCTCCCCTACCCTCTACATCACAATCGAAACGCTCAATGACTAACCGTCTATGGACCGTGCTGGCCGGCCTCATCCTGTTGATGAGCCTTGGCCGGCCCGTTGTTGCACAACCCCCAGAAGCGCTCCGGATCGATCCCTTGGCGCTGGTCATGCTACAGGAGGCTCGGCAGGCCGCGGCCAGTCTGGAGTTGTTTCCCGGCTGGGACTTTTCCAAGACGCCGGTGCTGCTTTACCGCCCGGGCGTACAGGACGTTCTCCTGAACATTGATGCACCGCCCCCAGGCTTCCGGCGATACGCTGGGCCAAGTCCGCTAGGCGACGAGCCCATCTACGTCCGCGACGACTCCACGCAGTTCGACCTGGACGGGCAAAATACGGTCATCGAGTTAGCGGGCCAGTGGGTGCTCGTCGTAGCCGACCCAGCGTCTTCTATGCGAAACAACCTGCGCTCGTTCGGGAGGATGGACGAGCAGGATCAGGAAGATTGGCTAAACGAGTGGAGTTTCCTGTCCTCCCCTTACGGACTGTTGACCTTGATCTTGCACGAAGGCTTCCACGCGTTCCAGTACGAGCAGGCCGACAAATTCGCCGATGAAACCGTCATTGCCCAGTACCCGGCACTCGATGCCGAAAACAACGCGCTCCACGAGCTCGAAGGACGCATCCTACATGCTGCCCTCACGGATTCTTCCGCCTCATCACAGCTTGAGGCCCTGCGCCAGTTTGTAGCGGTTCGTGAGGCTCGCCATGCCCGGCTTACTCCTGAGATCGTCGACTATGAACTGCGAAACGAGTTCACGGAAGGGCTGGCCAAGTATATCGAGTACCGGTTTTTCAGAGACGGAACGGCCCTGACCCCTCGCCCTGAATCGTATCTCGCCGCCGGCTTCCGTGGCTACGGCGACGAGCTCGACCGCCGGCTCAGCCGGGCGCTTGACTTTGCCAGTCGGTCCATCGCAGGGGAGATCCGGATCAACGGCTCCTACTTCGGTGCCGGCCCCATTCGGTTCAAACTGTACCCGCTCGGCGGCCTCCAAGCGCTTCTGCTCGACGAGGTGATGCCTGGCTGGAAATCCCGCATCTTCGCTCCGGGTGTCTACCAGACGACGCTTCTGACGGAGGCTGCGGGTCTCGCCTCTTTCGACGGAGCTAACGCTCTCGCACAGGCAAAGGCTCGATTCGATTATGAGGCGATTCTGGCCGACAAACGCGCCTTCGAACGCGACGGACGCGCCTCGGCGCAAGAAAAACTCGACGCTATTCTGAACACAAACGCGACGCTGGTACGCGTTCAATACGGCGATCTGGCCTCGGAGCTGGCGGGGCTCGGCTTCACGCCCTTCGGCGTCACACGGCTCGACTCGGCGCGTGTGATTTACGACCTCGTGCCTATCACCGTGGACTTCGACGAAACGCATCACCTCAGCTTCTACCGCGCCCGTGCGCTGCTCGTGGACACGGAGGCTCAGGAGCTCGTCTTCAGCATCCCGGAGACAGCGGCGACCTTCGCCTCAGGGCTCCAGACCGACATCTCGACCGACACGTTCGATCTCAACGCGCCGGCTGAGGTCGATGTATCAGGAAACACCGTGCAGATCTCGCTCCGCTCGCGTGCCGGGTGATGCAACGGTCAGAACATCCAGCGGGCTCCGACCCGAATGTCGCGCTGCCGGTGCCCGTCCGTCTCGTCCAGGCCCGAGCCGATGGTATCAGCATCTTGCACCCAGGTAGCGGCGAGCTTGACTTCGAGGGTCAACGGGCCACATGCCCAGCGGGCAAGTAGGTAAGCGCGCCGGCCTCGGCCCGTGAACACCCGGCTCGTCATGAGGTAGCGGAGATCGTTCTCGAAGGCGTAGACTCGGGCCCCGTAGGCGTCGACATCGAACGTCGCGAGCCGGCCCGTCAGGCGAAACGTGGGCGTGGGCTCCCACTGGAGATCGTGGTAGAGCAGGAAGCCATCGGAAGGCGCGGCCCGGCCTTCTGAGAATCGCGTTCGCTCGGCCCGGACGCGGAGCCTGAAGGGGCCCATCATCTGCGATCCTTCGAGCCGGATGGAGCGCCGGGATTCCTCGATGACCCCATGCGTTTCCCGGCCGTGGTGATCCGTCCAAACCGTGCCGGCTTCTTTAGTCTCGCGGCGAAGCTGAAGAGCAACCCGTTGATCTCCACGAGTCCAGTCGAGCCGTAGCAGTGCGTCTTGTCCTTCGCTCGGATGGCGCACCTGGTGCCGCGGGCCGGGAAAGCGGTAGCCGTCGACGTAGGCGGCGACCGTCCAGGCGGCAACCGGCCGCATCCGCACCCCGGCGTACACGCCGGCCTCGTTGCCAGCGCCACTGCCCTCTCCGAAGACGCTGCCGAACGGACTCCAGAACGCCGCCGGCACGTGCCGGACGCTCACCACGCCATCGACTGCTCCATCGCGCACCCGTACGCCGGCCACCCCGCCCCACACGCCCGACGCAGAACGCGCCGCCTCGCCGAACACGGTAGCCAGCCCCCACGAGGCATCGCCGAACACGGAGCCGGCCCACACTGCCGAATGCCCCGACGGCCACGGGCTGCTCCACCGGGCTCGGTAGCCGGTCACGCCGACTTCCGCCCCAGCCGGCCGCCACGTCAGCGCAGCCCCATCGACGCGCTCAGCCAACTGATCCTGCTGGCTCCGCTCCGACGGTGTGCGATGCAACCCAGAGGAGCCGACGCTCAGCACCTCCCCCTGCTCAATACGGGCATCCAGTTGCCGACGCGACGCCCAAATAGAGGCCGTCCACGCCTCAGAGAGTCCGAACCGTCCGGCGACGCCTCGAAAAAACCGCTGCTCGTCCGTCGATCCATACCCGCGCAGCCCACTTCCCGTCCGCATGGCCAGCGCCGGCTCGCTGCCTTTCCCAAAGCCGCGCCCCCGCCACAACACGAGCCCCTGCCCAAACGCCGCCTCGAAATCCCCCGCCACAATCATCCCCCGCCGGCCCGACCACTCCGCGTGCCCAGACCAGAAATCGACACCTGTCTCGCCCGGATCTCGTTCCGCCGTCAAATTGACCGACCATGCTGCACGTTCCGCACGCACCCGGGCGTACTGCCGGGCCGGGCCTCCCGCGTAACGCGTCGATGTGGAGTCTAGCGCCGGCGCATACCCTCGCCCTGTCTCCACGCGCCGGCTCCAGCGCTGCAGGGCCTCCACCCTCCATGCCGGGCCAACCTCTGGCAAGGCCCCAGCCGACGCCTCGGGCGTTCCCGCAACCAGAAACCCCTTCACCCGCTCGACCAGCTCCAACGAAACGCCCTCCACGGCCGCCATCTCCTCGACGGACGCAAACGCCCCAAACACCTCCCGAAACGCCACCATCCGCTCCGCCATCCCCCGGTCGATCAGCGGCACCCGAGTCAACTCGGCCACCCCAGCCCGGTTTACATCCACGAGCCCTTCCACTACCACATCTCCTGCCTCGTCGTAAAACCCCTCCTGCGCCACCACACGAGAACAAAAAAGCAGACAGCCCAGCCCCCCAAGGACACACACAATACCCCTACTCATCACGCCCCCCTTCCCCCTGAACCCTTTCCCCCTGAACCCTTATCCCTTCATCCCCCCACCAAACCCCCAGCGCCTCACTCCAGCCCAGCGCGGCATGCCGGTAGCCCGCGAAATCCACCCGAGCCTTTCCCGTCCGCAACCCGAGGCCAAGCGTCAGCATCGCCGGCTGGTCCTGCCACCCGGCGCGCAAGGCCAACACCTCGGCCAGGACATGCTCGAACGCGACCCGGAGCGACGCCGGCCGGCGTACGTCCTTTTCGAGCGCGATCCATGCCGACATCGCCGAGGAGAGGTGCACCTCCAGCGACGCATTGAGCCGGCTCGCGTGGTCGGCGGGAGCGAGCGCATCGGCACGGAGCTGAACCTGAGCGGCCGGAGCCACACGCACGCCGACTCCGATGGCTAATGCGTGCGTCCAGGCAGGTGAACGTCCGTCGACTCCGACTCGCTCGCCTTCCACATTCACTTCGAGCCACAGCGCCGGCACGAGCGGCTGCCGCCAAGCAAATCCACCCTGAATGGCATCGTACGGCCCAGCCGATGTAGCGCCGAGCCGGCCTCGCACCTGTGCCGTCCCAATCTGCCGGCCGGCGAACAATCCTGCTGATTGCACCAGGCCAAACCGGCGTTCGACCGACGCGCCCACGCCGAGCTGTTCTCCTGCCGGCAACGCACGCGCCAGCCCGAGTGCGCGGGCATCAGGCTGAGCTAGGCAGAACTCCGGCAGGCACCCTATCATGAGGGCCACTCCCACAAATCCACACCACCTTCGCCTCACGACAGGCACGCAGCGCCGGCTCTGCACGTTTACAGGTAGCGTTTTTAGTGCGCCTCGCCACTTGTTCACCCATCCCGTTTCCATGATGCTCCGACGGTTTTCGTTCGCGGTTGCTCTCTTAGGGACATGCGTATTTTTGCCGTGGAATGGGCAAAAAGTTTTTGCGCAAGAGCTTCAGTGCGAAGTGACCATCGACCGTTCGTTGCTCCAAGGGCCTGATTTCGAGCACCTTCAGGACCTTAAGGACACGCTTGAGCGCTACTTCAACGAGCGCTCCTGGACAAGCGACCGGTTCCGGCCCGAGGAGCGCATCGAGTGCCAGTTCGACCTCACGTTCCGAGAAGCCAACACGAGCGGCGTCGACCTCTACACGGCACAGCTCACCGTGGGTAGTGGCCGGCCGATTTACGGCTCCCCGACGCGCACGAGTATGCTGCAAGTCGCCGACGTGGACTGGCAGTTCGTCTACGAGCCCAACCAGGCGATCCTCTTCGACCCTGAGCGCTTCGATCCGCTAGCCTCAGTGCTGGATTTCTACGCCTACCTCATCCTGGGCTACGACTACGACTCGTTCTTCAATCTGGGCGGCACGCCGTATTTCGAGCGGGCGCGGCGTATCGCAGAGCTAGCGCAGGCGCAGAGCGCCAACGGCTGGAGCCAGGTGAACGAGCGGAGCCGAGGTGCGCTCATCGCGCAGCTCCTCGACCCGCGGATGCAACCCGTCCGCGAAGCCTTCTTCGACTACTACCACGGCGGGCTCGACCACTTCGTTACAGACCCACTTGCGGCCCGGCGCTCGGCACTCACCGCGCTCCAAGCCATCGAAGAGGTCTTCAACGACGTCTCGAACCAGTACCTCGTCGACCTCTTCTTCTCAACCAAATACCAGGAGCTCGTCAACGTCTTCGACGACTCCCCCCAAGCAAGCGATGCCTACGGCGTCCTCCTTGGCATCGACCCCTCCCGCTCCAGCTCCTACGACCGGCTGATCGAGTGAGCCGTGTTGGGGACACGGCATATTGGGGACATGGCATGTCCAGAACATCGAGCCTCTTTGTAGGGATCCGCCTACAGGCCGAACCAGCAAACGCCGGCTGCCGGCATGCTTCACCGCTCAGCCAGCGTTCCACGGGTTGATCAGCGGAATACCGCATCTTCGGAAGTCAGACGTATTGCGCGTCGCAAGCGTGGCACCAGCGGCCTTGACGATGGACGCGATCATCATATCGACGGCATCGGCGTGGAGGCCATGCTGTTCTCGCATCGCGGAGATTTCGCCACAGGCATAGGCTGCTCTTTTGTCGAAGACCAGCAAGCGGTCGGAAAACGCTTCGTCGACAAACGCCGAGAACCGCTGCTCCAACCCCGAACGGCGCTTTCCTTCTGGCAGCCGCATGAGACCCCGCTGAATTTCGGCAACGGTGATACACGTAGTCGTGATATCTAGCGGATGCTGATCCATGAGCCACTCGGCTACGCGGGGATCGGGAGCCGGCCGCATCAACTCTGATATGACATTTGTGTCCAGAACGGTCACGCTAGCTGAAGTCTGGAGTGACGCGCTGCGTAGACCGGCTGGGCAGATTCAATTCTACACCGCCGGCCGGCCCAAAATACTTCTCCGCGAGTGCGAGAATCGGCTGCGGCTCCGCTTCGCCCTCCACAGATGCCTTCTGCAATGCACGGCGTGCGTAGGCCTCCAGCGACAGGCCGGCTTGCGCAGCACGCACCCGCAGCCGCTCCTTCGTCTGTACCGACAGCCCGCGAACGTTGATGTTTGGCATGGCACGCTTCAGGTCAGGGCGCACTGGGAAATGAACACCCCTGAAACGAGTCCAATGGACTCATTTGTTCCGGCCCGGTACTGATCTTCTGGAGATGCCATCTTCGGAAGATCGAGCCTTTTTGTAGGAATCCACCTACACGTAAAACCCGCGAACGCCGGCCAGCAGCGCGTTCTACCGCTAGCCGCCTCAGCTGCTGTTGCGGTTTGCTGACTGAAACGCGGCGTACACTTGGTCTCGCCAGGCTGCGGCTTCGGCAGCCGGCAGGTCGATGATGGTGGGGTTGCCGGCGGAGGCTCCAGCCGTGTCGATGTTCAGCGTTGCGAGACCGAGCCGGCGCTGGAACAGCGTGGCGGTGAGACTCAGCGTTTGGACGCGATTCAATGGAACCACCCACGTGCGGTGTTGAAAGACGCCGTAGCGGACGAAGATGGCGTCCTCCGTCAAGGAGAACGTGTGGTTGCGGTAGCGCAGGACGGCCAAGCCATACAAGGCCGGCAACAGCAGCAACCCCCAAAGGACGTTT
>JBCDHV010000192.1:0-7242 GCA_038749615.1 Bacteroidota bacterium | reverse complement strand
CCCGGCCGAGTTTTCGGGTGCCTTGCGCCGGCAGCTGAATGTGGTCGGCACGCTGACGTTTGTGGTAGCGTCGGAATCGGCCGCCGGCATCGCGGCCATCCTGGCTGAGCTGCTTGACGAGGTAACCGACGAAGGCGATACCGTCCGTGGCATTCATCCCGATGGCCTCCCGGTGGAGGTCGCCGTGGCGGATCCGTCGCGGTTTGGGACCATGCTCTGGGAACACTCAGGAGCCGACGCGCACCGAGCAGCCTTCGTCGATGCCTTCGGTGAACCGGCCGATCATGCCGAGGAGGACGCGGTTTTCGAGGCTGCCGGCATCGCAGTTATCCCAGCAGCTTTGCGCGAAGGCACGCATGAGATCGAAGCGGCCCGTGCGAACGAGTTGCCAGATTTGATCCACTCGAAGCACCTCCGAGGCACGCTCCACAATCACTCGACCTACAGCGACGGCGCGCACACCCTCCAGCAGATGGCCGACCGCTCCCGCGAGCTGGGTTACTCGTATTTCGGGATCTGCGATCACAGTCGGTCACTGAAAGTCGCCAACGGCCTGTCGATTCAGCGCGTTGCCGATCAGCACGAGGAAATTCGGACGCTCAACGCCGGCTACGCAGCCGATGGCCGGAGTCCGTTCAAGATTTTCGCCGGCATCGAATCGGATATCCTCGCCGATGGGTCGCTCGATTATCCGGATGAGGTCCTCGCTACGTTCGATTTCATCGTGGCGAGCGTCCACCAAGGCTTCAATATGACCGAGGACGAAGCCACCCGCCGGCTGATTACGGCCATCGAGAATCCTCACACGTCGATTCTTGGTCACCCGACGGGCCGGCTGCTGCTTCGCCGCGAGGGCTACCCGATCAATCACGAGAAAGTCTTCGATGCGTGCGCGGCCAACGGCGTGGCGGTCGAACTCAACGCCAATCCTTACCGGCTCGATGTAGACTGGCGGTGGATCGAGCCGGCGCTGGAACGCGGAGTCCTCATCTCGATCAATCCCGATGCGCATAGCCTGGAAGACCTCGAACTGATGCGTTGGGGCGTTGCTGCGGCGCAGAAAGGATGGCTGACGGCGGACGGATGTTTGAACGCGAAGACGTTGGAGGCGTTTTCGGCGTGGGTGGCGGGGGGAAGGGAGCAGGGATAAGGGGGCAGGGTGAAGGGAGCAGGGGGAAGGGGCGGGGTGAAAGGAGCAGGGGGAAGGATGAAGGATGAAGGGATAAGGGGGAGAGGCTCGCCATCTTTGGAGTGGGGGGGCTAGTATATTTTTTGTCTCTCGTTCCTCTTACTCGGTTGTTTTTCCGTGCCGCTCGCGTTTCGTATCGGACTTGCTGTTGGGGCTGTGCTCGTGTTGCTGCTTGCCAGTGTGGCGCTGCTGTGGCAGTTGGCGTACGGGTATGGGCCTGAGGTTCGTACGGATGCCATTCTCCCGACGCTCAGTGCCGAGGCGACGATTTGGCAACCGCGGGAAGGCTTGCCAGTCATTGAGGCGGCCAACGACCGCGATTTGTACGCCGCGCTCGGCTATTTACACGGGTCGGCGCAGACGTGGCCGTTGGTGTTGCTTCGGCAGGCTGCGCTGGGTGAATTGGGCGAGTGGTTTGGCGAGGCTGTGCAAGAACACGATGCCTTTACCCGCCAGCTTGGCATCAGCGAGACGGCTCAGCGGGCGTATTCGGAGTTGAACGATGCCGACCGGGCCATTGTCGACGCGTACGGCTCAGCGCTGGCGGAGGCCCTAGCGTCACCCGACTCTCGCTTGACCGACGAGTTGACCCTACTTGATGTCCCGATCCAACCGTGGCAGCCGTGGCATGCGCTTGCGGTAGAACGGCTCGTCGCCTGGCTGTCGGCTTCACCGCCCTCGCCGGCCCTCGTCGATTCC
The DNA here is from genome assembly GCA_038749615.1 of Bacteroidota bacterium. GTDB lineage: Bacteria > Bacteroidota > Rhodothermia > Rhodothermales > DATKEJ01 > JBCDHV01. Next base: position 5,354 of record JBCDHV010000192.1, on the reverse strand, counting down.
GCATCGGCAAGCTTGGGGAATTTTGCCGCCGCCGACCTTGCCCTCCGGCGCTGGCTCCACTTGCATGGCTTCGACCGCACAAACGTCTGGATGCGTTCGGCAAACGGTGCGACGACCTTCCACGCCGATCTCGTCTATGGCGCGACAGCCCTCCCCTTCTACTTGCCCGTTCGGCTTCAAACGCCTACCCTCTCGGCCACGGCCGTCTCCTTGCCCGGAACGACGGTGCTCCCGATGGTCCACGATGCCGGCGAACTGCGGCTCCACCTGTTCAACAGCCCAGTCTCCTACACGCAGATCCAGCTCGACTCGACCTCAGTCTGGCCGGACCTCCGCTACAGCCGGCTACGAAGCAACGACGGAACCGAACGCCTCGTGACCATCCACCGCGACAGAGAGCGGATCTGGCTCGGCTCGCCCGCTGCCGGCGACTCGCTCGTCTGGACCGTCGACTGGACCGGGTTTGGCCCGATCAGTGACACGGGGGCATGGCGACGGCTGCTGTTTGCCGGCTTACCCGATGCCGGCTTCCGACTGTTTGCCGAAGATGGGGTCGTCTTGCGCCGAAGCGGCAATTGGACGGTCACCGGAACACCCGACTTCACCGACCGGGACACCATTCTCGTGATCGGGCAAAGCCCGTGGCGGGCTTCCTTGGCCAGCCGGCTAGAAGGAACCCCTCTACCGGGAAGCCCCCTGCTTGGAAATGTAGAAAGCCCCCTGGCCGCCGAGTGGGCCCCGAGGCTAGTGGCCCCACTTCTTCCCTCCCGGCAACCGGACCGCCCAGCCTCCGTGCAGGAGGCCGTGACGTACCTCAGCAACTGGGACCACCAGTACGACAGGGCCAGTATCGGGGCCTCGATTTTCGATGCCTGGCTCGAAGCATTCGTTCAGGACCAGGGAGCCTACCCCCTACCGGACTCCCTGTTTGCAGACAGTCTCCGAACCGTTCGGTCTGCTGCGCTCTTGGAGCGGACCCTTCGGGCAAGCGTCGCTGAGTTGTCCCGGCAGTACGGCACCGACCAGAGCAGTTGGCGCTGGGAAAACGTCCAGCCCAACGATCGATTGTATCCGGTGTGGTCAGACTCGACGCTGCTCTATGGCACATCGAGTCTTTCGGAGACGAAATACGCACCGCTCGACGTTCCAGCGCCGGGCCATGCCTCGACGCTTGCTCGTCATCCCTCCTTGGCAAATCGGCTGCCGGCCCCCTCATCGTTCACCTTCTGGGGGCGCACGGATACGTGGGACGAACTCAACGTCCAGCCCGACGTGCGCAGCCGGCAAGGATTTCTCACCCGCTCCCTTCTGACGGTCCGCGCAGCCCCGATTGCCGTGGACCGACGCCAACCCAACGCGGGAGCCCGCCTCTCGCTACGCCCTTCATGACGGAATCCGCTACGTTTATCGGCATCGACGCCGGCCGCACCAAAACGGCCCTGCGCCTCAGTAACGCATCAGGCTCGCGCTTCGTCACCGTAAACGGCCCAGGTATCAACGTCCAACACGTCGGGCCGGCTGGAGCAGCAGACGTGCTGATCGACTTGCTACGCGAAGCCGCACACGTCAGCACCATCGAGCCGCCCGTCTTCGTGAGCGTCGGATTGGCGGGCGGAGGCCGGCAGACCGATATCGATGCCGTCCGCGTCAGCTTCGATGCGCAACGCTCCGAGTTGCCCCAATCGCTTCAGGATGTTTCGCTTGACCTAGTGGATGACGGCGTGATCGCCCTCCAGGCTGCCCTAGACGACGATAGTGGTCTTGCCGTGATCGTAGGAACGGGTTCGCTAGTTCTTGGCCGGAGGCTGACCGGCGAAGTCGTGCGTGCCGGCGGATGGGGCTCGCTCCTAGGCGATGAAGGCAGTGGCTACGCGCTTGGGCTTGCCGGATTGCGTGCCGTAGCTCGTGCGCTCGACGGCGGCCCCAAGACAGCGCTACGCAGACACCTTGCGCTCGAATTTGGATTCGGGGACCGAAGCTCGATCATTGCGGCCGTCTATCAGGAGCAGTGGCCCCTTCAGCTGTTCGCGCCCTTCGTCGTGCGGGCAGCTGGAGAGGGGGACGCCATCGCGGCGGCTATCGTGCAGCGGCAGGTCCAGAAGCTCGTCGATCAGATTGCCGGCCTCATCGCGCGCGCGCCAGATGCGTTCACGAAGCGAATTGCCTTCATCGGTGGCTTGCTGAACGAGCCGGCCTACGCCGATGCCTTGCGAAACGCGCTGCACGAGCAGTTGCCCGAATGGGACGCGTCGCGCTGTGCGGTGCCGGCCGTAGACGGTGCTCTGGAGCTCGCGCGCCGCATGGGAGAAACGGCTTGATCGCCGAGGCGGACGGAGGTTTGCTTGGACGGGTCCACCGGCTTCGTTCAACTAAATTATGCATTTGGGTTGCTTTGTATGGGTGCTATTTCATACTATGCGCACCGCTGTAGGAGGCAACACATTCTGTCAAGCAAAGGAGGCTAGTTGATGCGGCATGTCCTGCCCTCACTGGTTTTGCGTTAACGAAATTAGCGCGCCCCCCTGATTCTACATGGACTGGAGTCCGTGCGTGCACTGCGTACGTCGCAACCTGACCTAACAGGCTTGCATGGACTCTCCCGTTCACCAGAATCCGTGGTGTCAGCGCTGCCGAGTAGGTCCGTTTGTGCGCCCGTTCTTCATCTCATAACTGTGCTTGCCTCCTCGCGCCAGGGCGGCAGGCGGACCTTCTTCTTCAAAAGGCTCCGACGATGTTTATCGTCGGAGCCTTTTTGCGTGGAGGAGTGGATGTGTAGTCAGGTAGAGACGTGGATGCGCAGGGGGCGTTGTCCCACTCTTCCACCCATCCTCTTGACCACTCTTCCACTCATCCACAAAAAAAGCCCCCTCCATCGCTGGAGAGGGCTTTTTGCCTGAGCGGGCTTTTTTACTCGTCTTCTGCTTCGGCTTGCTCCATTTTGGCCTTTAGTTCGGCCAGGCCGGAGAGTTCGCCGAGGGTAGCTCCACCGGAAGACGTCGAGCGGCGCTGGTAGCTTTCGACTTCCTTGCGCTCGCGGGTGCGGCGGGCCTGCTTCTCCTGACGCTCAGCGTTGCGGGCGGCGCGGACCTCTTGGTCGTGCTTGGCCCGTTCGGAGACGATGATCTTGCGGTCGCCCGAGTTGAACTCAATGACGCGCGTCTCAATCGTATCGCCAACGTTGTAGGCCGACTGGATGTCGCCCTGGTTGTTCGACAGGTGCGAAGCCGGCACGAATGCCTCGACTTCGAGCGGAAGCTCGACGACGACGCCGTTCTCGGCGAAGCGGATGATCTTGACATCCACGTCTGTGCCTTCGGCGTACGCGACGGAGAACTGGTTCCACGGATCGGTTTCGATCTGCTTGTGACCCAGCGAGAGCCGGCGGTTGCCTTCGTCCACGTTCAGCACGACGACATCCATCTCCTGCCCTTTCTTGACGACTTCGCCGGGGTGGCGGATTTTCTTCGTCCAGGACAGGTCGGAGATGTGCACCAGACCGTCGACGCCCGGCTCCAACTCGACGAAGACGCCGAAGTTGGTAATGTTGCGGACGATGCCACGGGTGGTCGTGCCGACCGGGAAGCGGTCCGACAGGTTGCTCCAGGGATCGGGGCGGAGCTGCTTCATGCCGAGCGAGATCTTGCGGCCTTCCTGATCGATGTTCAGGATCTTGACCTTGACCGTCTCGCCCATTTTGACCATTTCCGTGGGGTGCTTGACGTGCTTCGTCCAGCTCATCTCGGAAATGTGCACGAGGCCTTCGATGCCCTTCTCCAGTTCAACGAACGCACCGTAGTCGGTAATCGAGACCACGCGGCCTTCGACTTCCATGTTCTCGACGAACTTCTCGTCGATGTTCTCCCACGGATGCGGTTGAAGCTGCTTGAGACCGAGCGAAATACGCTTGCGCTCTTTGTCGTAGTCGAGCACCACGACTTTCATCTTCTGATCGAGCTCGACCAGTTCCGACGGATGCCCCACGCGGCCCCAGGAGAGGTCCGTGATGTGCAGCAACCCGTCGACGCCGCCAAGGTCGATGAAGACACCGAAGTCGGTGATGTTCTTGACGATGCCTTCGAGCACTTGGCCGGCCTCCATCTGCGACAGAATCTGCGCCCGCTGCTCTTCGAGGTCTTTCTCGATGAGCGCCTTGTGCGAGACGACGACGTTGCCGTTGATGGGGTTGATCTTGACGACCTTGAACTCCATCCGCTTGCCGAGGTAGGCGTCAAAGTCGCGAACGGGGCGGATGTCGATTTGCGATCCGGGGAGGAAGGCCTCCGTACCGAACAGGTCGACCACCATACCGCCTTTGATGCGGTTGACGATGTCCCCTTCGAGCACGCCTTCGTTCTCGAACGCGTCTTCGATGCGCTGCCAGCGGCGGAGATCGTCGGCGCGGCGCTTCGAGAGGATGAGCTGGCCGTGGCGGTCTTCGACGCGCTCGACGTAGACCTCGACTTCATCGCCGGCTTCGATCTCTGCCGGAAACTCGTTCCGGGCCACGATGCCGTCGCTCTTGAAGCCAATGTCGATGACGACGTCTTTGTCGCTGATCCGAACGACGCGGCCTTCGACGATTTCGCTCTCGGCGATCTCGGTCAGGCTCGATTCGTAGAGGCTCATCAACTCTTCGTCGAGTTGCTCTTCCTCGTCGTCGGGCTCTTGCTCGAGATCGGCGTAGGTGTAGACCCGGCCAGTCAGCTCGCCGGTGTAGCCCACCGTGAGGTTCGAGACCTCGACGACGGCTTCGTTCGCGGCTTCGGCCACTTCCTGGGCGGCTTCGGCGGCGGCCTCAGCGGCTTCGACGACTTCTGCCGGCGCGTCCGTCTCGGCAACAGCTTCCGCGGCGGCTTCCGCAGCTTCGGCCGTTGCAACGGCTGCATCGAGTGCTTCGTGGGCGGCTTCTTGAGCAGCCACGGCTTCAACGGCCGCATCAGCAACCGAGGTGGTCTCGATAGCCGGGACGACAGCTTCCGCGGCTTCTGCAGCAGCCTCGAGCGCTTCGTCCGTGGCTTCAACGGCTTCGGCGACGGATGCTGTGGCTTCGGCCACGCTGTCGCTCACTTCGCCTTCCACCACGTCGACGGCTTCCTGCGCGGCACCTGCGGCCTCGCCAGCCGTCTCCGCGGCTTGCTCTACTTTGTTGGTGTTCTCTTCTGACATGAATGTTCTCCTGGCACCGTGGTGCCGGTCGTGAAAGCGCCGGCCGCAAAAGCGGTGGTGCGCTTTCGGGCAGGTCAGGGATCTCGCAATCCACTGCCCCGCCAGGGTTTAGTGAATAGAAAGCCGCTCACCTCTGGCAAGCGGCACGATGGCTTTCCGAATGTTGGTCTGGGGAAAAGCCGATCTAT
>JBCDHV010000191.1:0-7271 GCA_038749615.1 Bacteroidota bacterium | reverse complement strand
GTTCGCTCTGCATCGAGTGGCGTAAGACGGTGGATGGCCTCAGCCAACGCAGCTTGGGCATCTGTCTGCGGGGAAACGTCAGGCATGAGCGTTCTAGAATTTCGATCCGTACGCTCGGACGACCTGCCCGCTGAGCGCGTCTCCTACTGACCCGAAGAGCGTCACACACAGTTCAGCGAGTTCATGGTCATGGACGCCTTCCTCGTCGGTGTCCTCGAACAAGATCGTGGAGGGGGCGACACCGTGAGCCGTAATTCCGTCGCCGTTGAACTCGTCTGCGACCGCCTCGACAATGCGGGCGACGCTGGCTTTTGCGGCAGCGTACGGTGCCATTTGCCCAACGCCACGGTCGACGCCCGGGCCGGCTGAAATGGCAACGAGGCGCCCACCCGGCGTCTCCTGGCGCTTGAGTTGGCGGACGCCTTCCCGGAAGCAGAGGAAGGTAGAGACTACGTTGATGTTCATCATCGACTGCCAGTCGTCCATGGACGTTTCCAGGAACGGTTTCATCGCCCAGGTGCCGGCGAGTTGAACCACGCCCTTGATCGATCCGACCTGATTGTTGATTTGATCGAAGAGGTCCTGCACTTGGGACTCGTCGGTCAGATCCGCTTCGAAATGCAGACCGTCAGGGGTCTCTTTAAACGAGCGGTCGACATAGATCACCTGATGGCCGGCTGATGAGAAAGCCTTCGTAACGGCGGCACCGAGACGGCCGCCGGCTCCGGTGATAACGACGGGAGCAGACATGAGAATTGGCGTTGTATGAGAGAAATGCGACAGCCCGGGTACAGGCGTTCACCCGGGCCGTTCCCTTAACGGCGATACTCCAGAGCGCATAGCGCCATTGCGGAATTTAGGCTGTATGGAGTATGATTTATGAGAACCGAAAAGGTTGAGGCCGAAGGATGCCGACAGGTCGTTCTCCGACAACCTGAGCACCCTGGGCTGACCAGAAACGGTGCGAGCAAGCCTGCAGAGATCATCAAGCCCGAGTCTTAATCCCAAACCATCTGCCTGTGTCCACCTACTCCTCCGTCGAACAGATCATCGCCTCATACCCGGTGCGCTTCAAGCCTGAAAAGGCAGCCGGCGTCCAGGCCGTCATCCAACTCGTCTTCAAGGGCGATGGCGGCGGCACGTACCAACTGCACATCGACGACGGGACGCTGGAGATTGTGGAAGGCCCGCACCCTTCGCCTACCCTGACGGCAGAGGCGTCTGTCTCCGACTGGCTCCTCCTCAACAACGGCGACATCGCCCCGCTTGGCCTCGTCATGGGAGGCCGCATGCGCTTCACAGGTTCTCTCGCCACAGCCATGCGCTTCCGCTCCATGTTCGAGACCGCAAGTTAGGTGGGCAGGTGGGTCGGTCGGTCGGTGGGCAGGGATGTCGCTCCTGGGCCGATCCACACTCGTCATCGAATAGCCCCTATTCAACCATGTGCCTCCCTGTCCCCTGATCCCTTTCCCACAGATCCCTGTCCCCTGCTCCCTTTCCCCAGACCCCTGCTCCCTTCTCCCCTTCGCCACCGTCCCAAGCACGAAACAGCTACAGGGGGTGCAACCGTAAATGAGTCGCTACACCCGTGTTACCGCACCCTCCCGACTCGCCTCCCCCAACCGCCCCACCAACCCACCATGCAATACGACGGCCTGCAGCGTCAGCTTGAGATGTTTTTGACCGGGATGATGGGCGAGGTACCCGAGATTCCCGCCGGCTCGGACGCGCTCCGCGAACGGGCACAAGCAGCGATGACTCCGCAGGCGTATGGATACGTGGCCGGGAGTGCCGGCAACGAACGCACGGCGAAGGCAAACGTGAGGGCCTTCGATGCGTACCCGATCGTCCCGCGGTTGCTGCGGAATGTGGAATCGCGGGATTTGTCCACAACGGTCCTCGGCGAACCCTGGCCGGCTCCGGTAGCGCTGGCTCCCATCGGGGTCCTCGGGATCGTGCACGAGGAAGGCGAGAAGGCCGTGGCGCGGGCAGCCAGCAAGGTGGGTGTGCCGTTCGTGTTGTCGACGGTGAGTTCGTTCGACATCGAAACGGTGGCTGCTGAAGCAGGTGAAGGCCGGCGGTGGTTTCAACTGTATTGGCCGAAGTCACGCGAGCTGGCGCTGAGCTTGGTCAAACGAGCCGAGGCCGCCGGCTACTCGGCGCTCGTTGTGACGCTGGATACGTACCTGTTAGCGTGGCGGCCACGGGATCTCGAAAACGGCTATGTGCCGTTCGTTTACGGCGATGGATTGGCCAATTACGTCTCGGACCCGGTTTTCCGAGCCGGCCTCGGTGAGGACCCTGCCGACAATCCCACGCAGACCGTCCTCTACTTCGCGTCGATCTTCTCGAACGCCGGCCTCACCTGGGACGATCTCGCCTGGCTCCGAGAACAAACCGATCTCCCGATTCTCCTGAAAGGCCTCCTCCACCCCGACGACGCCCAAGCCGGCATCGACCGCGGAGCCGATGGCATCATTGTGTCGAACCACGGCGGCCGGCAAATGGATGGGGCCATCGCGGCCCTCGATGCCCTGCCGGCGATTGTCGAGCGCGTGGGCCACCGCTGCGAGGTCCTCTTCGACAGCGGCATCCGCACCGGCTCCGATGTCATGAAGGCCCTGAGCCTAGGTGCCAAGGCCGTGCTCTTGGGCCGGCCGTACGTCTACGGCCTCGGCATTGCCGGCGAATCCGGCGTCCGGGACGTAGCCCTCAACCTCCTCGCTGATCTGGATCTTTCTCTCGGCCTAGCCGGCCTGAAACGCATGTCCGAACTCGGGCCGGAGTTGTTCAGGAATAGCTTGTAGCGTGCTATGCACGAGTGTCTAGTGTTCGGTGTTTAGTGTTTAGATCTCAGACGGTCAGGCTGAAGAACCCGGACGCCCAGCGAAGTCTCAGAAGTCCCCGGTCTTTCTCTTGGGTCACCCGACCGTCTAAACACTAAACACCAAACACTAGACACCAAACGCTAGACCCCAACCTTCAAACCTTGTCGAGCGTGATCCTGAATACGGAGCCTTCACCCGGCTTGCTCGACAACAAGGTGAGCGATCCACCGTGGTAATCCTCGACGATCCGTTTGGCGAGGCTGAGCCCGAGGCCCCACCCGCGCTTTTTAGTGCTGTACCCCGGGCGGAAGATGTAGCGGGCCGTGCTCTTGTCGATGCCCTTGCCGTTGTCCTCCACGTCGATGTGCACGCGGCCGGCATCGTCCTGAACGCGCACCTGAAGCCGGCCGTGCTCGCTCGACACCGCGTCTAGCGCGTTCTTGAGCAGGTTCTCGACCACCCATTCGAACAACTCCTCGTTGAGTGGAGCGATCACGCCTTCATCGGCTTCGACGTCCAGCGTGACATCGCCAGCGAGGTTGGGGATGCGTCGGCGGATGTAGTCAGCCACGCCGGCCACGGCCAGGCCCACGTCGGCGTGTTCGAGCTCCGGTGTCGAGCCGATCTTGGAGAAGCGGTTCGCCACACGCTGTAAGCGGGCGATGTCTTTCTCCAATTCATCGCCCACGCGCTGGCTCATTGGGGACTCCTCTTCCTTGAGCAGTGCCGACCAGCCCATCATGCTCGTCAGCGGCGTCCCTAACTGATGCGCCGCCTCCTTCGCCATGCCGACCCACAGGTTGCTCTGCTCGTTGCGGCGCACGTACGAAAAGCCGAGGTAGCCGACGATGATGAAGAGGCTCACGAAGAACAGCTGCACGTAGGGAAACATCCGCAACTGACGGACGAGCGCGCTTTCGCCATAGTAGACGTCCTGTGCAATCCGGTACTGCGCGCCGGCGAACTCCAGCTCGCTACGGATCGGGATCACACCGCCGGCTCCACGCATCGATTGGGCTTGCGCCAGAACCTGTGCGGAGTCTGCCCCGGTCACGAGCGTGTCGATCTCGACATTCCGGAAACTGCGGATGTAGGACGACGCGGAGTCGACCAACACCGCCGGCACGTCGAACCGGTTGGGGATGATGATCTGATCGCTCACGAAGTCGATTTCACCCGCCGGCGGCATCGTCCGTGCCCAACCCAGTGCGCGGTACAGGCTGTCGATTTCCGTGCGGCGCACGCCGGCATCGACGAGCGCTTCACGGGTCCTGGGCGAGGTGAGCATACGCTCCATGCGCACGAACGCATCGAGGTGCGGGTTGATGCGGTCCTGCTGGGTAACGGTCAGGTACCGGATCGCATCGGCCCATAATTGCACCGCGTCCTGCTCCCGCTCGCGCAGCCGTTCCACCAGCTGATTCGTGTACCACAGCGACGCCACCGCAATCACAACCGCTGTGACGATGAGCCCAAGTTTTAGGTTAACGGCAAGCCGGTAGGTGTTCATTGGTTGGGCGGTTGGCTGGTTGGGCAGTTGGGCGGTCCGAGATGAGGCAAGCCGGTCTAGACGAGAGCTATTCAGGACTTCAGCTCAACGCACGGTATCTCACGGCGTACTCCCGCCCAACAACCCAACCGCCGAACCATCAAACCGAAATCGTTTCCGAGCGCTTGGGGCCGGTGGAGACGAAGCTGACGGGGACGCTGAGTTGGTCGGCGATGAAGGCGAGGTAAGTTTGTGCGGTCTGCGGAAGATCCTCGACACGGTCGATGCCCGTGAGGTCTTCCTGCCAGCCGGCGAACGTCTCGTAGACCGGTTCGGCGTCGTGCAGCGCCTTGGGGTCCGACGGAAAACGCGACGAGGTCTTCCCTTGGTATCGATAGGCTGTCGCGACCTTGATCTCGTCGAGCCCGGTCAGCACATCGAGCTTCGTGATGGCTAGTTCCGTCATGCCGTTGAGCATGGCTGTGTAGCCGAGTGCAACGAGATCGAGCCAGCCGCAGCGGCGTGGCCGGCCGGTAGTGGCACCGTACTCGTTGCCGATGTCGCGGAGCCTCTGGCCCGTGGCATCTTCGAGCTCCGTCGGGACGGGCCCGTTGCCGACCCGCGTCGAGTACGCCTTGACGATGCCGATGACGCGGTTGATCGCCGTGGGGGGTACACCAAGCCCGGTGCAGCACCCCCCGACCGTCGGGTGGCTAGAGGTGACGAACGGATACGTCCCAAAATCGACATCCAGCAAGGAGCCTTGAGCACCTTCCGCGAGGACGTGTTTGCCCTCAGCAAGCGCATCGTTCAGCAGCTCCATCGTGTTGGTGACGTATGGATCGATTTTCTTGTCGAACTCGACGTATTCCTCGACCAGCGCCTCGACGTCCAGCGTCTCGGCCCCGTAAATCGACTTGAGCAGGGTGTTCTTCTCCTCGATGGCCGTCCGGAGTTTCTTGGCCAGCACGTCGCGGTCGAGCAAGTCGATCACGCGGATGCCATTCCGGCCGTATTTGTCCATGTACGCCGGCCCAATCCCCCGCCCCGTCGTGCCGATCGCGCCGGCATCGCGGTAGCGCTCCTTCGCCACGTCGAGCCGCTTGTGGTACGGCATGATCAGGTGCGCGTTGTGGCTGATCCACAGCCGGCCGGCTGGGTCGTAGCCGAGATCGCGGATCGTGCGGATTTCGTCGAGCAAACTGACCGGGTCAATCACGACGCCGTTGCCGATCACGCACTGGACGCCTTCCTGGAAGATGCCGCTCGGCACGAGGTGGAGCACGAACGTCTTGTCCTCCCAGGCAATCGTGTGGCCGGCATTTGCGCCCCCTTGGTAACGGGCTACGATGTCGACATCTTCGCTGATCAGGTCAACGATTTTTCCTTTTCCTTCGTCGCCCCATTGGGCACCGATGACTACTGAGACTGGCACAGGCTTGCCTACCGAATTCGAACTGGATGGATGCGAGCACGCTCACGAACGGCGACCGCCGAAATACGACCGCCACAAAGAAAAGACGGCGAGGTCGTGAACCCCGCCGCCTGAGAAATCTATGGATGGGCCGGCTCTACTCAGCCGTCTCTTCCTCGTAGCTGGCCACCGCTTCGTCTACGGAGTCGTAGCTCTTGAAGACCGTGATCAGCTTCGTGATGATGAGGAGCGACCGGATCCGGTCGGCCGTGTTGGCCAGGCGCAGGTCGCCGCCGGCGTTTTTCATCGACGTCAACGCGCTGATCATCATGCCGAGGCCGCTCGAGTTCATGAACTTCACCTTGGCGAGATCGACGACGACGTTCTTCTTGCCTTCGTCGCGTAGCCGGTGCAGTTCGTCGAGGAGGCCGGCGCCGTCAGGGCCGCCCATGACGTTGCCCTTGAGGGTCACGACAACGGCGTTGTAGCGTTCATCAACATTGAAGTTCATGTCGGAGAGGAGGTGTTTGGTCTTAGAAAGGAGGGGTGAGAACGGGATGTGGACAACAGACGGCCGGTGCAGTCTCGTATCCACATCCCGCGACCCGCATTACGCAACAACCTTTTTGGTGGTGCGGTTGTGCAACTCGACGACAATGGGTGAAGCCACGAAGATCGAGGAATAGGTACCAATCAAAATACCTAGAATGAGCGCAAATGCAAACCCGCTCAGGACTTCGCCCCCGAAGAGGAAGAGCACGAGAACGACGATGAAGGTCGTCCCAGAGGTCACGATCGTCCGGCTCAGCGTGCTGTTGATCGCTCGGTTGACCATGCCCTCGTAGTCGACGGTCTTGTAGACCGAGCTGTACTCCCGGATCCGGTCGAACACCACCACGGTGTCGTTCAGGGAGTACCCGACGATAGTGAGCAAGGCACCGATGATGACCTGGTTGATCTCCAGCTCGAACGGCACGAACTCGTGCAAGAGCGAGAACACACCGAGCACGATCGTGACGTCGTGCGCCAGCGCTGCAACGGCTCCGACGCCAAACCGCCACGCGAAGCGGATCCAGATGTAGGCGAGGATGATGCCGAGCGAGAAGAGCACCGCGAGAATGGCACCGCTCTTCAGGTCATCGGCAATCCGCGGGCCGACGCTGTTCGTACTGAGTACCTGGGTGTTCGACCCTGGATACGCCGCATCGATGGCGTCGACGAGCCGGTTTTCGAGTTCGTTGATGTCGCCGCCGATGCTGCTCCGGATCAGGAGATCGCTCGACTGGCCGTAGGTCTTGACTTCGGGGGCATCGCCGAGGGCGTCGCCGAGGGTGGCCGAGACATCGGCAGAACTGACTTCCTGCTCAAGGCGGACGACGAATTCAGTACCGCCGAGGAAGTCGACGCCCAGTTCGAGCCCGAACAGAGCGAACGAGACGAGGCTCACCGAGAGCATGATGCCCGAGGCGATGAAGCCCAGCTTTCGCTTCCCAATGAAGTTGAAGCTGGTGTTTTCGAGGATACGCATGGTGTTTGGGTT
>JBCDHV010000190.1:0-7313 GCA_038749615.1 Bacteroidota bacterium | reverse complement strand
GGGCCATCGTTGACGAGATGCACCTGCATGTTCGCGCCAAACCGGCCGGTTTCGACGGGCCGGCCGATGTGCTCGGCGAGGTGTTCGACGAACTGGTCGTACAGGGCCTCTGCGTGATCTGGGCCGGCCGCTTGGTTGTAGCTCGGGCGGTTGCCCTTGCCGACGGTGCCGTACAGCGTGAACTGAGACACGACGAGCGCCTGCCCGCCCACATCGATCAGCGTCCGGTTCATCCGGCCGTCGTCGTCTGGGAAGATGCGTAGGTTTGCCGCCTTGCGCGCCGTCCACGCAGCCTCAGCCTCCCCGTCGGTATCGGTCACCCCGACCAGAATCAGCAACCCCCGCCCGATCGTACCGACGGTCTCGCCGGCGATGTCGACACGAGCCGAAGTGACACGTTGGATGAGAAGACGCATGGTGGTTCGGGTTGTGCCGGTCCGGCAAGATGGAGGCCCATCCGGGGGATGACGGCGCGTTTTATCCGGCCGCTGCAGAGACGTTGCATGCAACGTCTTTACGGATATGCCAGAAGGAAACGGAAGGCCACGTCTGGGTATGCCAGGGCGAAACGGAAGGCCACGTCCGAGATGCCGCCACGGGACGCATCATCCGTGGGTCCCAGACGATCACGAGCTGTCAGCCGTGAGCCACGTCACGAAGCGGGCGACGGCTTTTCCGCGATGGCTGATACGGTTCTTCTCGTCTTTCGAGAGCTCGGCGAAGGTTTCCGTGTAGCCGGCCGGCTGGAAGATGGCGTCGTAGCCGAAACCGCCGACGCCGCGTTCTTCGGTGAGAATCGTGCCTTCGCAGACGCCGTCAAACGTGTAGGACGTGCCCGATTCATCGATGTAGGCGAGGACCGTGCGGAAGCGAGCCGACCGGCTGGTGACGCCGTCTAGCTCGGCGAGCATCTTGGCGCGGTTGTCTGCCGGCGTACAGTCTTCGCCGGCGTACCGGGCGGAATAGACACCGGGCCGGCCGCCAAGGGCGTCGACTTCCAAGCCGGTGTCATCCGCAAGGGACGGCAGGCCGGTGTGGTCGAACAGGGAGCGGGCTTTTTTCTCGGCGTTGCCGGCTAGCGTGTCTCGGTCTTCGTCGACCTCTGGGGCATTGGGAAAGTCACCTGGCGTCAATAGCGTCAGGCCGAGGTCAGCAGTGGCGTGGCGGAATTCGCCGACTTTGCCGGGGTTTCGCGTGGCTAATACGAGGCGAGAAGGGGTTTTCAACGGGACTTCTTTGTCGTGACTTTAAGAACTTTTATATTGCGAGGCTGTCCAACAAATCCTAGCTCTCCTCAGAGCATATGCAGGTGAGCCACTCTGGCTCAGGATCAGCATCATCGAGCGCCCAGGCGCTTACTCGGTCACCAAACTTACGTCAGCAACAGAGGTATTTCCCTTGTCCGTAGGCATTAAACTTCGCGATAACGAATCCATCGACCGTGCGCTCCGCCGCTTCAAGCGCAGCGTCAACCGCAGCAAAGTGCTCCGCATTTACCGGGACAACATGGCATACACCAAGCCATCCGAAACGAAGCGTGAAGCACGGCAGAAAGCGGCCCGGTCGAGCCGGAAGCGGCGCTACGACTTCTAAGCGACCTCGAGCTGACACGGCTTACTCGCCGGCATGCGATCTCCGCGTGCCGGCGTTTTTTTAGTTTCCACGAGTTGGTTGGGCAGTTGGGTGGTGGAAGAATTGCCCGGGGTACGGGAGGTCGAGGCGCTCACTGACGGTGCTTGGCTCGACCCAATCAAACGCGCTGACTTCGCCATCCACGGCTGTCAGTTCGGCCTGATCTACCGTGCAGGCAAAAACGGCCACGGTGTATTCGACCCGGTCCCCATTCTGGTACGTCACGCGATAGTCTTGCCCCCCGACTACGCCCAATAGCCGCGTGGATCGAACGGCCAGACCCGTCTCTTCCGCTACCTCGCGGCGCACGGCCTCTTCCGGCGTCTCGCCCGGCTCGATGCCGCCAGCCGGCAGACTCCACCGCCCCTCGGCAGCACTCTTGACGAGCAGCACATCCCCATGCTCATCATGAATCACCGCGGCTACGCTCGGCAGCAGCAACAGCCTGTGCCCAACGAGCCCGCGGATCTCCCGCAAATAGTCCGAAATCGGCATCCGCTCCTTCGAGAATTAGACGGGGTGGTTGAGCACGCAGCAGCCCAACCACCCAACCATCACCTACCCAACCGTCAGCGCCTCGCTGACGAGGGCGCTCTGCTGCGCGGCGTGCCGCGTCGAGCTGCCGGTGGCGGTGGACGCACTGGCCGGCCGGCCTATGTAGCGAACACGCGCGCAATGGTCGTTCCGAAGATCCGCCAGAACCTCGTCGAAGTAGTCGCGAGCAAAGGTCCACGCGCCCATGTTCTTCGGCTCTTCCTGCACCCAGACCACGTCCTGGAGGTCACCGAACCGCTCGATTTCAGCGCGGGCTTCCTCGGTTGGGAACGGGTAGAAGCGTTCCAGCCGGGCAATGGCCACACGGCCTTCCGAGTCGAGTTCGTCTTTCTTGGCGAGGAGGTCGTAGTAGACCTTGCCACTGCAGAACACGAGGCGTTGCGCCGTGTCTTGCCCAGACGAAATGACCGGCTGAAACCCGCCGGCTGCCAACTCTCCTATGCTGGAGACCGCTTTCGGGTGCCGCAGAAGGCTTTTCGGCGACATGATGATGAGCGGCTTCCGAATCGGGTCGAGCGCTTGGGCCCGTAGAGCGTGGAAATAGTTCGCCGGCGTCGTGAGGTTCATCACGCGCATGTTGTCTTCGGCGCACTGCTGCAGGAACCGCTCCAGCCGGGCCGAGGAGTGCTCTGGCCCCTGGCCTTCGTAGCCGTGCGGAAGCAGCATCACGAGCGCGCTCGTCTGCCCCCACTTCTCCTCTGCTGCCGAGATAAACTGGTCGATGATGGTCTGCCCTCCGTTGACGAAATCGCCGAACTGGGCCTCCCAAATCACGAGCGTCTCGGCATCAGCCACGGAGTAGCCGTACTCGTAGCCGAGCACGGCAAATTCCGAGAGCAGGCTGTCGTACGCGCGGTACGCCGATTGCCCCTCGCGGATGTGGTTCAGTGGCACGTACTCTTCTTCCGTGTGTTGCCCGATGAGCACCGAGTGCCGGTGACTGAACGTACCCCGGCGGACGTCTTCGCCACTCAGGCGAACGGGCCGGCCATCGAGGAGCAACGTACCCCACGCCAATGCTTCACCGAGCGCCCAATCGATCCCACCGTCGCGCTCGAACGCATCAGCGCGGCGGGTGAGTTGGCGGACGAGTTTCCGGTGGACCTCGATGTCATCCGGAATGGTCACGAGGGCTTTCAAGGTGTCGTCGAGGTCGTCGCGCTTGGCGGCCGTGTCGAGATCGGCCGTAAGAGCGGGGCGGTCCTGACGCTGCGGGTTCGGATCGACGGATTGCTCGTCCAGGCCGTCGGTTTCTTCGAAAGCTTGCTGGAGCCGGCCCTGGAAATCGTCCAGCATCTGCTCGGCTTTGTCGAGGTCGATGTCGCCCCGCCGGACGAGCGCCTCGGTGTAGAGCTTCCGGACCGAACGCTTGTTGCGGATCTTGTCGTAGAGCAGCGGCTGCGTGTACGTCGGCTCGTCGCCTTCGTTGTGGCCGTGGACGCGGTAGCAGATCAGGTCGATCACCACGTCTTTGTTGTAGACCTGCCGGTAATCGAGCGCCAAGCGGGCCACGCGGACAGCCGCTTCGGGGTCGTCGCCGTTGACGTGGAAGATTGGCGCTTGGATCATGCGCGCCACGTCCGTCGCGTACGTCGAACTGCGGGCGTCGATGGGGCTCGTCGTGAAGCCGATCTGGTTGTTGATGATCACGTGGATCGTGCCGCCGGTCGTGTAGCCGCGAAGTTGGCTCAGGTTGAGCGTTTCCGCCACGACGCCCTGGCCGGCGAAGGCTGCATCGCCGTGGATGAGAATGGGCAGGACCTGATCGTAGTTGTCCAGCTCGTGCAACTCGTCTTCCCAGTGCTGCAGCTGCTTGGCCCGCACCATCCCCTCGACCACCGGATTGACGGCTTCGAGGTGACTCGGGTTGGCAGCGAGCGTCACGGTGACCGTGCCGCCGTTGGGGCTTTCGTGTTCGCCCTTGGCGCCCAGGTGATATTTCACGTCGCCCGAGCCTTGAGCCTGGGCCGTATCGAGATTGCCCTCGAACTCGGAGAAAATGACGGAATACGGCTTGCCGAGCGTGTTGGCGAGCACGTTGAGCCGGCCGCGGTGCGCCATGCCCATCACCACTTCCTCGACGCCTTGGTCCGCAGCGTCATTGAGGATCATGTCGAGGATCGGGATGACCGTCTCGGCACCTTCGAGCGAGAACCGTTTGTGGCCGATGTACTTGCGCTGGAGGAATTGTTCGAAGGCTTCCGCCGCGTTGAGCTTCGAGAGAATCCGCAGCTTATCGTCGAGCGAAAGCGGGTCCTCCATACGGGTGCTTTCGACGCGCGTGTGGATCCAGCGTTTTTCGGCCGGCCCCGAGATGTGCATGAACTCGACCCCCACCTTGCGGGTGTAGGTCTTCCAGAGCACGTCGAGGATTTCCCGGAGGGTCATCACGTCCTGGCCGGCAAGGCCGCCGGTGATCCATCTCCGGTCGAGGTCCCAGAGCGTGAGGCCGTAGGTCTCAGCGGCCAGTTCCTCGTGATCCCGGTTCGAGTAGAACAGCGGGTTGATGTCAGCAATGAGGTGCCCGCGGACCCGGTAGGCGCGGATCATCTGTATGACGCTGGCTTCCTTCGAGATGACCTCGTCTTCGATGCGCGAGTCCCGGACCCCAACGCGCGGGCTGCTGTCCGTCGTCATCGACAGGGGTGGATGCGCGACTCCGAGATCGGCGAAAATGTCTTCGTAGAACCGGTTCTGGCCTTGGAGAAGTCCGTCGAGGTACGCCAGGAACGCGCCCGACTCTGCGCCTTGGATGACCCGGTGATCGTAGGTCGACGTGATCGTCATGACCTGGCTCAGCCCGAGCCGGCTCAACTCGGACGGAGGCAACGCGACGTATTCTTTCGGGAAGGCGATGGAGCCAACGGCGAGGATGAGCCCTTGGCCCGGCATCAACCGGGGGACGCTCATCACCGTGCCGATCATACCCGGGTTCGTCAGCGTGACGGTGGTGCCGGCGAAATCGGACAGTTCGAGCTTGTTGTCGCGCGCCTTTCGGACGACGTTGTTGTACGCCGCGAGGAACTCGGCGAAATTTATCTCGCCGCTGTCCTTGAGGTTCGGCACGACGAGGGAGCGCTTGCCGCGTTTTTTCACGTCGATGGCCAGGCCCAGGTTGATGCCGTGGGGCGACACATGAAGCATCGAGCCGTTGTCGCGCCGGTAGCTCGTATTCATCGCCGGGTTGGCCTGGACAGCCTTGACGATGGCCCACGCGATCAGGTGCGTAAAGCTAACCTTCGAGCCTCCGGTGTAGAGCTGATAGTCGTTGATGAGCCGGCGGTTTTCCGCCATCAGCTTGACCGGCACGTGGCGGACTGAGGTAGCCGTCGGGATGGAGAGGCTCGCCTCCATGTTCTCGACGATCTTGCCGGCCACTCCACGGAGGGGCTTCTCGTCGGCGTCTTTCCGAGCAGGAAGCTCTGCTGGATGGGGCGCGCCGTCGCCGGCCGGAGCAGCAGGCGCGGGCTGTGGAGCGCGGGCTGCCGGAGCCTTGGGGGGTGCGCCGTTGCCGGCCGGGGCAGCCTCGGGCGCAGCAGCTGGTACCGCTGCAGCCTGGGCTTTTAGTTCAGCTGCCTGAGCACGAATGCTGGCGCTTGGGCGGTAGTCCCGAAAGAACTCGCGCCAGCTCTCCCCGACCGATTCGGGGTTTTGAAGGAATTGGAGGTACAGCTCTTCAATGTAGCCGGTGTTCGGGCCGAAGTTGCTCACAGATTCTCAGATGGGGAATGGTGACTTGGGAAGCGCTTTTGCGCGGACAAAATACGCCAAAAGCGAAACGGTGTTCGGGCAGGCCGGTTTGCGCGCCTGGAAGACCGATGATGGGGGAAGTATGCGGGGAAGCATGATTTATGAATTGGGATTTATGAAGGGCTTTCGGTTGCCTTCTGCTCGTACCAACCAAATTCAGCCCGCCGGAGACCGAGCACTACGGGCCAATTCAGCTAACCCGCACCGTTCCTCATAAATCATAAGTCCCAATTCATAATTCTGAGGAATCCCAAATCATAATTCTGACGGCTCTACGCTCAACATGGCCTCCAAGGCCCCCGACCGCTTAACCTTCTACCGTACGAACCTTGATCTCAGCGTGGAGCGTGCGGTGGACAGGGCATCGATCTGCAATTTCGAGGAGGCGGGCCCGCTGTTCCGCAGAGAGGTTGCCGGTTAGCGTGACGACGCGGTTGATCTCATCGATTTTGCCAACTCGTGTCTCGCAATCGGCGCAGTCCTTGGCATGAATCTTCCCGTGGCGGAGCTCGACGGTTACGGACTCGAGCGGAATCTTCTTGTGGTCCGCGTACATCCGCAGCGTCATGGCCGTGCAGGCTCCGAGACCGGCGAGCAGATAGTCGTAGGGCGTCGGGCCGGTCTCAGTGCCCCCGATGGACGCCGGCTCATCGGCGACGAGCGCGTGGAGGCCTGCACGGATCTCGGTCCGGAATCCCGACCGTCCTAACCGGGCGACCACGTGGCCCTCCGCGGCCTCGAACGCCCCTTCCGGCATGGGATCGACGACGTAGCGGTGGGCCCAGGCGCCCAGCACGGCGCCGATGTACATCGAATCAGCCGGCTTGCTGAGTAGGTGATCGGCCTGATCCAACGAAACGAAGCTCTTCGGATGGTGAGCGCTTTGGTACAACTCAGCCGCGTTCTCGATGCCAACGGTCTGATCGATGGGTGAATGGAAAATCAACAGCGGCCGGCGAAGGTCGCTGACCACCGACTTCATCGAGGCCTCTTCCAGATCGTCCAAGAACTGCTTCTTGATACGAAACGGCCGGCCGGCTAGCAGGACCGTCGCCTCTCCGTTTGCGACGATCTCCTCCTCGCCCTCAGAGAGCAAATGCCGCACGTGGCCTGGGTTGGCCGGCGCACCGATCGTGACCACGGCACGCACATCGGGCAACTCAGCCGCTGCCCGCAGCACGGCTGCCCCCCCGAGCGAATGCCCGACGAGCAGGCGCGGCGCTTGGTAAGCCTCGGCGAGAAATTCAGCCGCGTCCACCAGGTCGGCGACATTCGAAGAGAAATTGGTGTCCGCAAAATCGCCCTCGCTCTCCCCGAGCCCCGTGAAGTCGAACCGCAGCACGGCAATCCCTTGCTCCGTCAGCGACCGGCTGATG
>JBCDHV010000189.1:0-7383 GCA_038749615.1 Bacteroidota bacterium | reverse complement strand
GCCAAGCGCCGGCTCGCCCAGTTCAACGGAGTGCCGGCGGTCACGTTTTACCTGCATCTCAAGGAGTGTGAGTGGCGGTTCAACCACCGGCGACAGGATTTGTACCAAGCGCTCTTGGAACTGCTTCGTCGTCATCCGATCTAGTTCATCCAGCGACGTTTGCTTCCTAAGACCCATGCTATTTACTCTCGTTGCGAAGCGACCGTGTGGGCGAAAGTGCGGGCCAGTGTTCAGTATTCAGCGTTAGCGCTTCGACAGGGCTGATACCCACGTTCGGGAATTCCGTCTTTGAACGACGTATGCGAGCACACCCACCCGGCCAGGCATGCGTTCACCCCGCGATCCAAACACCAAAAACCAAACACTAGACACTAAACCTCCATGCCCACCCGCGTTCTATTCGTTTGCCTCGGTAACATCTGCCGGAGTCCGCTAGCTGAGGGCGTCTTTCGCCAGAAAGTGCATGAGCATGGGCTCGATGACCAGTTCGAGATCGACTCGGCCGGCACGGGCGCGTGGCATGCAGGTGAGGCGCCGGACGCTCGGATGCGCGAGACGGCTCGCCGGCATGGGGTGTCCATCGACGAACAGCGCGCTCGCCAACTCGTCTCCGCAGACCTGAGCCGGTACGATCACATTTTTGTGATGGACCGAAGCAACTTGCGCAACGCCCAGGCGCTCGACCGCTCCGGCCGGCACGCCGGCAAAATCCGCCTCTTCCGCGACTTCGACCCCAACCCCGGAGACCGCAACGTCCCCGATCCCTACTACGGCGGTGCCGACGGATTCGAGACCGTCTACCAAATCGTCGACCGCACCAGTGAAGCGCTCCTCCGGGAGTTGAGCGAATGAATGCCCTGGCCGCGGTGCGTTCACCTCAATCAGCGGGGACGCCGTGACCGTTCTACCTCCTAGGCTGAACCTTCCCGGCTTTTCGATCCGCAACGTCATCCGTGTCCGTGGTGGAGACATTGCCGAGGCGTACCGCGTGGACACCCAGCAGGGCCGGCTGTTCGTCAAGACCGGGCGGCCGGAGGTATCGGCGACGTTTGCTGCGGAGCGGGATGGGTTGGCGCTGTTGAGGCGGGCGCTCGAAGCTTCGGGAGCCGGCGTGCGCGTGCCGGAGGTGAAGATGTTGGTGCCGGCGACGAAGACACAGCTTGGCGCGCTCGTGCTAGAATGGATCGACACGCAGCCGGCTCGGGCGGCCGATGCGAAGCTGGGGGAGGCGCTGGCGGTCTTGCACCGGGCCGATCTGGGCACTCCGGGATACGGCGCAGACGCTGACAATTTTATTGGGCGGACGCCACAGGTCAATGGATGGCTCAGCGAGTGGCCGGCCTTTTTCAGGGAGCGCCGGCTGGAGCCTCAGATCGCACGTGCTCGGTCGGCTGGGCTGTGGCAGGCCAGGTGGGACGTGCCGGCTGCGCGGTTGCTCGGGAAACTTGGTGATCTGCTGCCGGAGCGTCCACGTCCATCAGTATTACATGGCGATCTCTGGAGTGGAAACCGTCTCTCCGACGCATCCGGCCAGCCCGTTCTCATCGACCCGGCCGCTTACACCGGCCACCGGGAAGCCGATCTGGCCATGACCGAACTCTTTGGGGGCTTCAGTGCATCGTTCTATGAAGCGTACCAGGCCACGTGGCCGCTGGACCCTGGTTACGAGCGCCGGCGCAGGATCTACAATCTCTACCACCTCCTGAATCACCTGAACTTGTTCGGGGCAGGGTATGCCGGGCAGGTTGACGCGGCGCTGAGGGGGTGAGGGTGTGGCTATGTGGCAGGTGTGGCTGGGTGGCAGATCAGTCCTGGCACATTTGCCACACTGCAACACATGCCACATTCGACCCCCAGAGAGTCGCAGGAGCAAGATCAACATCCAGCAGAAGAGGCTGTGTGGCAAGCGGAGCAACAAACCCTGCCACACAGCCACACTGCAACATGTGCCACATTCGACCCCTAGGCGAATCCTAAGCCCCTCAGCCCCGTTGCTCCTGGTCTGCCCAGCACACACAGCCACCGTGCCACATAGCCATACCACCCATGCCGCGCCTGCTTCTCGCCGTTGTTCTAATCCTCACTATCGCGCAGACCACCTGGGCACAGGACGTGGAGAATCCGCCGGCCGTTGGGTTCAACATCGAGGCGTCTGACGAACGCGCCATCGAACTGGCCGATGAGGTCGTGGAAGCAATGGGTGGGCGTGCCGCCTGGGACCGGACCCGCTACTTGTCCTGGACGCTCTTCGGGCGCAATCACCTTTGGGATCGGTACACCGGGCGCTACCGCATGGAGCGTGATTCGAGCGTCACGGTGCTCGATGTCAACACGGGAGCTGGTAGAGTCTGGAGGGGCGGCGAGGAAGTTGCTGCCGGAGCTGTGCGGGACAGTTTGCTCGACCTGACCAAGCGCATCTGGATCAACGATTCCTACTGGCTGGTGATGCCGTTCAAACTCAAGGATTCTGGCGTGACACTTCGGTATCTCCGTGCCGATACGACGCTCGACGGCCGGCCGGCTCAAGTCCTCCAGTTGACGTTCGAGGAGGTCGGGGTGACGCCGCAGAACCGATACGAAATCTACGTCGATGACGAGAGCCGGCTCATGACGCAGTGGGATTTCTACCGGTCTGCCGAGGACAAGGAGCCGGCCTTTGCGCTTCCCTGGGGCGACTACGTCCGAACCGGCGAGGTCCTGATCGCCCAATTCCACGGCGCGACCGAGCGCGGCCCGATCCGCGTCACGAACCTGTCGGCACCGGGCGAGCTTCCGGACGCTTTCTTCGAAACGCCCGCCGGCACGGGCCTCTTCGACGAGACCGACTAGCGGCCGGCCGTAGCAGCCGATGATCCCGTTTGGCTCGGATGTGCACGTGAGAGAGTGGACACGATTAACCACTCAACTCACCGCTCATGCGCACCCTCTTTTCTGCTGTACTCCTCGCTACGCTCGCTGCGCCGGCCTTTGCCCAGCCTGATACGCCTGAAGCGACTGTCGACGCCTTCTTCGCCAGCCTCTCTACTGCTGACTACCCGACCGCGGTCTCCCTACTAGAGCCGAGCTTTCTGGAGGCCACGTACGCGATGTTCATCGGCATAGACTCCACGCTGGCGGAGGCCTCCCCCCAAGAAGGGCTCGCCACGCTCATGGCAGAGTCTTCGATGTTCCAGATGGTCGTCGGTGCGTCTCGGCAGGCCGCACTCGGGCACGTCAGCGATCCAGACGATCCGTATGCCCACGTCCTCGTCCGGAATTACCTGACGGAAGAAGGAGCAGAGTTCGCTGCTCTGTTTCAGGAGGAAGGAGCTGAGGAAGAGCTCGAGATGCCGGCTGTGCAAGTCGTCAGCGTGCAGGATACCTCAGACGGGTGGCGCATCGTCAACGGAACCGACGTCTCTCGGATGCTGGTGATGATCCAAAGTGATTTGTTGATGGCCGCTATGAGCGATATGGAGGAGAGTTTAGACATGGAAGGCACTCCGGAACGCTAGAGCCTCGACGAATCATCCCATCAGCATTCAACCAGACAGACCCATGCGTATCCTTTTGCCGATCCTCGCACTCTTCCTTGCCCTTGCACCCGTGACGGCCCAGCCAGACACCCCACAGGCTACCGTAGAGACCTTCTTCACCAGCCTGAGCAGTGGCGAATATGAAACGGCACTCGCCTTGCTGGAATCCAGCACGCTCGCCACGTTTTATGAGTCTGCGGCCTGGATGGACTCCACATTGACCGGCCGCTCGCCACAGGACGGGCTGGCCGACCTCTTCGAGTACTCTGCCATGTTCAAAGTCGCGCTGGCGATGAACGAGGTCGCCGTACTGGGCGAGGTGCCAGATCCGGATGGGGCGTACACGTACGTGGTCGCGCGGTATTATTCCGTACAAGGTCAGGATCTCAGTGAGATGTTCGGGGAGCCCATCCCGGAAGAGCTACAAAGCTACTATGATTCGCTCGTCAACATGAAGGGGCTGGTGGTTACCGAGACGGCCGACGGCTGGCGGATTCTGGTCGATCAGACGCTGGCTGAGTTGATGTCGCCGGCTGTCAACGACCGGATGATGGGCTACACGGATGAGCTTGAACGGACCATGAGAGAGTCCCCAGACGAAGTGCCGGCCGAGATCCGCGCAGTCCTCGAAAAATGAGGATGCCCCGGAGCTCCTTGGCGGGTGAAGCCGAAGAGCGTCGAAACTGCGACGGCTTGAACGCATAGGCCCCCTGTCGCGGGTGGGCGGCTGAGCAGGTGGGTGGAGCCTCCATGCGAGATTTCACCGGGAGGCCTTGCTCTGCTGGCTCACCCGTGTCGTGTGCCGGCCTGTTTCGCTGGCAAGGCCAGACGCGTGCAACTGGATTCCGGTGTTGGGCTGCCGTTCCTTGTGCCGTCCCGCTCACCGACTCGATCGCCTGCTTGCCTCGCTCCGTCGCCTTTCTCACGATGACGTTACCCGACGATTTCGTCATCGACGACGACCTCGTCTACGAGCCGATGCGAGCCGCCGGCTGGGCCGTCGATCCAGTTCCGTGGGACCGGGCCGGCGTCGATTGGGCCGCGTACGATCTCGTTCTGATTCGGACGCCGTGGGACTATCAGCAGCGACCCGATGCGTTTCTGAAGGTCCTCGAGTCTATCGAGGCGGCCGGCACCCCGCTGCAAAACGCCCTGCCGCTGGTGCGCTGGAATCTCGATAAACGGTATCTCCGCGATCTCGAACATGCCGGCGTCCCCATCGTCCCGACCCACTGGGGCCAGCCAGGTCTCCGCGCTGGTGAGGTCGATGCGCTGTTCGACGTGCTCGGTGCCGAAGAAATCGTTCTGAAACCCGTCATTGGGGCCAATGCCGACCACGCGTACCGCCTCAAGCGCGGGAGCTACGCCGAGCGCGGGCCGGCGATCGAGGACAGCTTCGCATCGATGCCCTTTCTCGCGCAGCCGTTCTTGACAGAGATCATCGACGAGGGCGAGTTCTCGCTGTTCTACTTCGGTGGCACGTACAGCCATGCCATTCTCAAGACGCCGGCCACCGGCGACTTCCGCGTTCAGGAAGAGCACGGCGGCCTCATCACCCGCGCCGAGCCCACCGAGGCCCTCCACGCTGCGGGACGCCGCGCCATCGACGCCGTAGCGGCGCTCGGCCATCCGGCACCCCTGATCGCCCGTGCCGATCTGGTCCGCGCCGGCACGAGTTCGCACGCCAACTTCCACCTGATGGAACTCGAACTCATCGAGCCCTCGCTCTACTTCCGCATGCACCCAGATGCCTGTGCGAACTTTGTTCACGCAGTGGACGCGTGGATGCGTGCTCAGGTGGAAGGGTAGATGCGTGGTTGGGCGGTTGAGTGGGAACCGGGGTGCGTACACCCTGCATCCTCAAACGAGATCGAGACCGGCATGCAGAACACACCAGGTAACGGCTCTACGTCCCAGCCCAACGCCGGCCCAACGGCCCAACTAACGACCGCGGAGCGAGCTCGCTACGCTCGGCATCTCACGCTGCCGGGCTTTGGCGAGCAGGCACAGCGGCGGTTGAAGGCGGGGCGGGTGCTGGTAGTTGGAGCCGGCGGGTTGGGATCGCCGGTGGCGTTGTATTTGGCAGCAGCCGGCGTCGGAACGATTGGACTGGTGGACTTTGACCGGGTCGATGAGACGAACTTGCAGCGGCAGGTGCTCTACGGGACGTCTGATGTGGGCCGGCCGAAGCTCGACGCCGCACGGGAGCGCCTCCTCGATCTGAATCCACACGTCAACATCGTGCTACACGAGGCGCGGCTGGACCGTGACAACGCGCTTGAGGTCATCGCCGGCTACGACGTGGTGGCCGACGGCACGGACAATTTCCCGACGCGCTATCTCGTCAATGATGCATGCGTCCTCACCGGCACGCCGAACGTGTACGCATCGATCCATCAGTTCGAGGCGCAGGTGTCGGTGTTCGCAACGGAAGGGGGTCCGTGCTACCGCTGTCTGTACCCGGAGCCGCCTGCGCCCGGCATGGTTCCGTCGTGTGCCGAAGGCGGTGTGCTCGGTGTCTTGCCGGGCCTCGCCGGTACGATCCAGGCCACGGAAGTCCTGAAACTGCTCGCCGGCGTCGGGGAGACGCTGGTCGGCCGGCTGTTGCGCATCGACGCGCTCACGATGCAAACCCGCACGCTCCGCCTGAGCCGGGATCCCGACTGCCCAGTGTGCGGAGACGAGCCCACGATCACCGAGCTGATCGATTACGAGGCGTTCTGCGGCGTCGGGCCGGCAGACGACCTTGACGAGATGACGCCGGCGCAGCTCCGCGCCCGTCTGGCTGGTGATGATCCGCCGGCCCTCGTGCTAGACGTGCGCGAGGTATCCGAGTACGATGCCTACAACATCGGGGGGCACCTGATTCCGCTCGGGCAACTCGGAGACCGGCTCGGTGAACTCGTCGCATACAAGAACCAGGAAGTCCTCGTGCACTGCAAGGCCGGCAGCCGGTCGGCGCGGGCTGCTCGGTTGCTCAAGGACGCGGGCTTCACAAACGTCGTCAACTTGGCTGGAGGGCTGGACGCCCTACAGGCCCGGATATAAAAACAGGAGCGCTTCGTCGGCGCGGCCGGCCCAAGCAGATTCGGTGTGCATCGCCTCGGGCTCTTCCATGTAGATCACCGTCTGCTCGTCGGCCCAGCCGGCACCCAGCAACGCAGCGTGGAGCCGGCGGGAACCGTTGACCATCACGCCGCCTTCGCCGGTGCCCATGTCGAGGAAGATCCGGAGTGGCAAGCGTTCGTCTAAGTTTTCCGTCCGAACGGCAATTTCCTGCTGGTCCCACCACACCGACGGGCTTGCTACCCACAGGCGCTGAAACACGTCGGAGTAGGTCAGGCCGAGGTGCATCGTGATGAGCCCGCCGAGGGACGAGCCGCCAAGTCCAGTGACTTCTGGCGCTGGGTTCGTGCGGTAGGTCCGGTCGATGAACGGCTTTACCTGTTCGACGAGCATGCGGCCATACGCATCGCCGCCGCCGCCCCGGGCCTCGCCCTTGACCTCCATCCCGGTGACGGCGCCGGCTTCATCGCGGAGGAACGTGGCCGAGCGGTCCAGGCTCGGAATCAAGAACACATCGGCTTGGGCTACCATGGGCCGAGGTTCAGGATCATCGCGGAGGTGTTGGATCGTGAGCACCTCGCCGGCGCGGGCAACCTCGATGGTATCGGCTTGCCCGAAGCGGTAGAGGCCGGTGAAGGCATCGAGGCGATGGCCCGTGTCCTCGTACGGGACCGTCCGCGGGAGCCGGTTCTGGCTCGTGTAAACGGTGGGGGTGTACTCGTACGTGCGGCGCGGAGAATTCGAGACGCCGACGATGATGATCGGCTCGATGTCGCCGGCCTCGATCATGCGCTGGGCCGTC
>JBCDHV010000188.1:0-7422 GCA_038749615.1 Bacteroidota bacterium | reverse complement strand
TGGACCGCTCGGGGGTGAAAGATCAAGGATGAAGGGGGCAGGACGAAGGATACAGGATGAAGGACCATCTCGGGTAGCTCAGTCCAGCATGAAGCAAAAGAAGCCAAAGCCCCCCGCTCCACATTCACCATTCCCACGTCCACCATTCCCGCTCCTTCCAAGCCCCGCCCCTTGCACCCCATCCCCTTCACCCTACTCCCTGCTCCCTTCACCCTTAATCTTTCATCCTTCATCCCCATGCGCCCCCTCCTCACGTTCATGCTTTGCCTGACCCTCATGCCGCACGCGCACGCTCAGTCTGTTGATGACGATCCGAACGAGGCACCGCCGGTCCGGGTCGGGGTGGTCGGGTTGGTGCATACGCATGTCCACTGGATTCTAGGCCGCGAGCCACGGGGGGATGTCGAGATCGTCGGGATCGTGGAGCCGAACCGGGATTTGGCCGAGCGCTACGCAGAGCAGCATGGGTACTCGATGGACCTCGTGTACGACTCGGTTGAGGTCATGCTCGATGAGGTGCAGCCCGAGGCGATCACGGTATTCACAACGATCCGGGATCACAAACGGGTCGTTGAGGTGGCGGCAGCGCGGGGGATTCACGTGATGGTCGAGAAGCCGCTCGCCGTCAGTTTGGCCCATGCTGTGGCGATGGAAGACACCGCGCGTGCGGCCGGCATTCACCTGCTTACCAACTACGAGACGACGTGGTACCCAAGTGTGCACGAGACCTACGCGCGCGTTCGAGCCGGCGAGGTCGGGCCGCTGCGCAAGATCGTCGTGCACGATGGGCATCCAGGGCCGATGGAGATTGGGGTCAACGAGGAGTTTTTGGAGTGGCTGATCGACCCGGTCGAAAACGGAGCCGGCGCGTTGACGGATTTTGGATGTTACGGAGCCGGCCTCGTGGCGTGGCTCATGGACGGCCGCCGCCCAGAAACGGTGACGGCGATCACGCAGCAGATCAAGCCAGAGATCTACCCGGACGTCGACGACGAGGCCACGATCATTCTGACGTACCCCGAGGCACAGGGCATCATCCAAGCCTCGTGGAACTGGCCGTTCAACCGGAAGGACATGGAGGTCTACGGCCGCACCGGCTACCTCCACGCCGACGACGCCACCACGCTCCGGGTTCGCCTGGCCGAGGAAGACGCTGAATCTCGCTTGACGGTCGACGCCATGCCGGCTCCCCTCGACGACCCGTTTGCCTATCTCGCTGGTGTTGTACGCGGCGAAATCGACCCAGCCGGCAGCTTGTCGTCCTTGGAGCTCAACCTGATCGTCATGGAAATCTTGGACGCCGCCATGCGCTCGGCAGAAAGCGGTGAGACGGTACGGCTGTGAGCGGGGCTCACGTGGATAGGTTGAGACGTGCCAGGTGGATAAGTGGGTAACGAGATGGAGCGTCTGGCTGGACGGCAGAGAAGAGACTGGACGATTCGAAGAGTCCGCCCCATTCAGCTCGTTCCTCACCGTTCAACCTCTCGCCCTGGTCACTCGTCCACCTGAGCGAAGCGAACCAATCCACTCGCTACTCGCCACACGTCAACTCGTCACCCGAGCGAAGCGAGGCAACACCACGGTAAACAGGCTGCCAATGTTGGGGGTGCTGTCGACGCGGATGGCGCCGCCTAGGAGGTCGACGAGCCGGCGGGTGATGGCTAGGCCGAGACCGGAACCGGGGACCGTTCCGGTGGTGTCGGCACGCCAAAATTCGGCGTAGAGGCGGTCCAGGTGGTCCTCGGCGATGCCGCCGCCGGTGTCGGCAACTTCCAGGATGATGCCGTCGTCTTCCTCCGCGAGCCGAATGTAGACGCAGCCGCGGTCCGTGAACTTCAAGGCATTGCTGAGCAGGTTGGTCACGATGCGCTGGAATGCCGTCCGGCTGAACTCCGCGTAGATCGGCGTGTCGGGTACATCGGGGTAGACCTGAAGCTGTTTGTGTTCGGCCAGGAACGTGAGCAAGTCGACCCCATCGTGGACGGACTGCGTCAGATCGAACCGTTTTCCGGATGGCTCGAACTGGCCGGCTTCCAACCGGGCCATGTCCATCACAGCCTCCAGCGTGCTCATCAGGTTGTAGGCGTTCCGGCGGATGCGGGCTGCGTTTTCGCCGGCAATTCCGTCGAGATCCTCGGCCATGAGTTCCGAGTAGCCGATGATGCTCGTGAGCGGCGTCCGGAGGTCATGGGTGATGCTGGTGAGAAAGGTGGTCTTGGCGCTCGAGAGCTGCTCGGCGGCGCGGCGGGCCATGATGAGACCTTCCTCGTAGCGCTGGCGCTCGGTGTCGTCACGGGCGACGATGACGATGCCGTTGACGCTGGGGTCGTCGAGCAGGTTGTTGGCGATGGTTGCGAAAGGGACCCAGTTGCCCGACGCTTCCGGTAGACGGTAGCGTACCGGAATGGCCGTTCCGGGCGTTTGCACGGTGCGGCCGAAGTCTCCCATCGCTTTCTCCGCGTCTTCAGGATGCATCAGATCGAACACACGCCGGCCAATGACATTCTCGGCTCGCCATCCGTACTTCTCGACGGAGGGGCTGACGTAGCGGATGGTGCCATCGGCCTCCAGGATGCCAATGAGGTCGGCGATGTTCTGGACGATGGACTGAAAGCGCGATTCACTGCGGCGCTGCTCGCGTACCGCAGCCTCCAACTGAGCCGTGCGTTCGGTCACGCGCTGTTCGAGATCCGTGTTGAGCCGGTGCAACTCCCGCTCGACGTCTTTTCGGAGCCGGATGTCTCGGGCAAACACGCACACCGTAGGTTCAGCCGCATCGATCAGCGTCGACAACGACAACTCGACTGGCGTTTGGGCACCAGACCGATGCACGAGACTCGCTTCTAGTGTAAGTGAACGCAGTTGGTCGAGGTCCTCGAAGAGCCCGTTCCAGCTCTCGGCGTCGAAGCCGGGGAGAAGGTCGAAGAGGGAAACGGGGGTGCTGTGGCCAGTGAGCCGGCGGGCCGTTTCGTTGAGGTAGTGGACCCGCCCATCGGAACCGGCCCATAAGATCGCATCGCCGGCTTGGTCGACGGATTGTTGCGTGGCGAGTAGCGCTTGCTGGGCCGCCACGCGGGCCCGTTCGCGCCGTGCCGAAACAATCCACGTTCCGATGCTCTGCGCGAGCAGTTCGATGCACTCACGGTCGTAGACACGGAACGGGGCGTGTACCTCGCGGCTGCTAAAATTCAAGGTGCCGAAGAGCTCGTCGCCGGCATAGACTGGCGTCCCGATGTAGGAGCGGAGGCCGGCTTTCGTGTAGCAGGGATGTTGCCGGTACTCGGGGAGGGCTTCGGCGTCTGCCAAGCGGATCGTCGCACCGGTGCGTACGACGGCCTCGCAGTACGTCGTGCCTAAATCAAAGACCTCGCCGCGGGCTACGCGGTCAGGCGCATTGCTGGCCCGCACGGTGTAGGTCTGGTTTTCAATGCGGCTCAGAATCCCCATTTCCATACTGAACATGGCACACCCAGAGGCGAGCAGGTCGTCCAGGAGTGGGTCCAAGGCGTCATAATCAGTCGTGCTGAGCCGGTGGAGCTCGCGGAGCCGGGCTGAGAACTGAGAGAGATCGGTCTGTTGCCGTTCCAATGCGACGCGTTGCAGCCTTTGCTCCGTCACGTCCGTCACGATGCCAAGCACGTACGTTTCATCCCCTGCAGACAGCGCCCGTTTCGTCGTCTGGCTCCAACGAGTGCTTCCGTCGAACTGATACGACGGGTGTTCGTCGAGGCGAACGTCGCGCCCCGTGGTAACCACCAACTCGTCGTGCTGCTGAAACTGTGCGATTTGCCCAGGGCGGAGTTTGGGTAAGGCGTGGTCCGTCTGCCCGGTCAGGGCGTCGTCTGGGAGGCCGGCAGCCCTCGTAAAGGCCTCATTTGTCAGGAGATACCGCCCTAGACGATCCTTGACGAACAGCATCTGCGGGAGCCGGTCTACGATGGCCTGCAACAGCTCGGCACGTGGACCGGCTTCACCGACGTGCCGGCGCAGCGACTCGTTTTCGCGCTCTAGGGCCTCGATGCGCTGAACGAGCTCTTCGGTACGTGGAAGGGCAGAAGGCATGGGAGCGAATTACGGTAGGAACTCGTGTAGGAAAAGTAAGGAGGGCTCTGTGGGGGATTTGCTTTCATTGTGTAGATTGGTCCCAGATCCTCCAACTCGGGAGGATCTGGAGACTAAAATCGGATATGTTGGACTGTAACGTCCTGTCGGGCTCCGGCTCTCAGCCGTGAACATCCTTCCCCCGCCACCACCTTTTCTCCGAGAGATGAACCACGTTGTCGTCATTGGGAACGGTATTTCCGGTATTACAGCCGCCCGGACCGTCCGTAAGCTAAACGCTGACGTGCGCATTACGGTCATATCGGCCGAGACCGACTATTTCTTCTCACGCACAGCGCTCATGTACATCTACATGGGCCACATGACGTTTGAAGATACGCAGCCCTACCAAAAGTGGTTTTGGCCGCAGAACCGCATCGATCTCGTGCGCGGCTACGTGCAGGCTATCGACACCGAGGCCCGCACGCTTCACCTCGGCGACGGGCAGACGATTGGGTACGACCGGCTCGTGCTCGGGCTTGGATCGAGCTATAACTTGTTCGGATGGCCGGGCCAGGATTTGCACGGGGTGCAAGGCCTGATCTCCAAGCCAGACCTCGACGAGATGGAGCGCAACACCCGGGGCATCGACCATGCCGTCGTCGTCGGGGGTGGGCTGATCGGGATCGAGATGGCCGAGATGCTGCATAGCCGCCATGTCCACACGACGTTCCTCGTGCGCGAGAAAACGTATATGCCGAAGGCGCTGCCGGCTGAAGAAGGAATGATGATCGTCCGGCATGTGAAGGACCATGGCATCGACTTGCGTATGGCCACCGAGTTCGAGGCGATCCTAGGCGACGATGCCGGCCGCGTCCGGGCCGTCCGGCTCAAAGACAGCGGCGAAGAAGTGGCCTGCCAGTTCGTCGGACTTACGGTTGGGGTGCATCCCAACATCGACATCCTGAAAGACACGCCCATCGAGACCGGGCGCGGGGTGATGGTCGACGAGCACATGCAGACCAGCGTCCCCGGTGTGTACGCCGTCGGCGACTGCGCCCAGTACCGCGTGCCTCCGCCAGGCCGGCAGCCGATCGAGCCGCTGTGGTACACGGGCCGCATGCATGGCGAAGTGGCCGGCCGCCACATCTGCGGCGTGCCGGCTCCCTACACGCCGGGCCTGTTTTTCAACTCGGCGAAGTTTTTCGACATCGAGTACCAGGTGTACGGCCCCATCGCCACCAAGCCAATCGATGGCATCGATTCGCTCTACTGGGAGCACGAAAACGGCTTACACGCCATCCGAATCGACTACAACGCCGATGACCATACGGTCCGTGGGTTCAACCTGATGGGAACGCGCTACCGTCAGAATGTCTGCTTCGAGTGGATTCAGAACGGGGCCGAGATGCCGTACGTGCTAGAAAACCTCGGCCAAGCCAACTTCGACCCCGAGTTCTACAAGCAGCACGAAAAGGAAGTCGTTGCCGTCTACAACCGGAAGCACCCAAACCGGGCCGTAACGCTTCGCCGGCGCCGTTCGTTGTTCAAAAACCCGTTCGCCTACATCGCCCGTTTGCGCGGCGAGGCGGGCCGCACCCAAGAGACCGGTGACTCATTGCCGGCCAAGAACGTCGACGTAACTCCAGGCTCCGATAAACCCGGGTCTGGCAGCACCGCCTAGCGCCTCAGCTGTGCCCCCAATCCCATCCACTACACCGCTCAGCCGGACGCCCAGCACCCCGAACTGCATACTTCAGACATGACACACGACGCTTCATTTTCACTGGCTGCCCCTACGACTGAGCTTGACACGCGCCAACGGATCGGCCTCGCGGTGTTTGGGTTGGGTCTACTCTCGCTGCTCGTTGCCTGGGCGATGGACGGGGGCTCGCCGGTGCTGGCGAGTTCACTCGGCTTCGGACTGACGATTGGCGGAGGGCTGATCTACTTTTGGGCCAAGTACCTCGGCAAGCCGGCGGGTATCCGCAACGACGGGCTCACGTTTTCCCCAACGACGTCCAAGGGGTGGATCGGTTGGATTTTGGGGGTAGTGTTTACCGGGTTCTACGTGCTCCTATACTGGATTCCTGGAACGCTCGAAGGCCTCATCCGCATCACCGATCCGTTGAGCTATACCCTTCGGGGGAAGGCTGCGGATCAGTGGTTCCTCTACGGCACCTTCTACACGATCGCCGTGCTCACGATGGGGGTGCGGATGATCTTCAAGTACCGCCACAGTAAATACCAGATCATCCGGACCCTCTCCGTGATGTTCTTTCAGTTGGGCTTTGGTTTCACGATCCCAGGCCTCCTCGTGATGTTCAACCAGCCGGAGTTCTACTTCAGCTATTTCTGGCCGCTGAAGTACGACTATCTCTTTCCGGGGACAGTCAATTACCTGACACAATCCGGTGGGGTCGGGGTCTTCATGATCTTCTGGGGCGCAGTGATGACGTTCATCGCGACGCCTGTGCTGACCTACTTCTTCGGCAAGCGCTGGTATTGCAGTTGGGTATGTGGCTGCGGCGGCCTCGCGGAAACCCTCGGGGACCCCTATCGCCAACTGTCCGATAAGTCCATGAAGGCGTGGAAGATCGAGCGGTGGATGATCCACAGCGTACTGCTCTGGGTCACTGTCTTGACCGCTGCTCTCTGGATCAACTCCGCGATGGACGGTGCGCTCCTCGGCAAGGCCTCGCGGACGTATTCGAAGGTTTACGGCTTCGTCATCGGGGCTGCGTTCTCGGGGGTGATCGGAGTCGGGTTCTATCCCATCATGGGGTCGCGGGTGTGGTGCCGGTTTGGCTGCCCGATGGCAGCGATTCTGGGCCTGCAGCAGCGGTTCTTCTCACGCTTCCGCATCTCGACGAATGGCGGCCAGTGCATCTCGTGCGGCAACTGCTCCAAGTACTGCGAGATGGGCATCGACGTCCGGTGGTACGCCCAGCGTGGCCAGAACATCGTCCGTGCGAGCTGCGTCGGGTGCGGCGTTTGCTCGGCTGTTTGCCCTCGCGGCGTGCTGAACCTGGAGAATGGCCCCCGTGGAGACCAGCGGTTCAACTCGCCCGGCCCCGTGTTCATCAGCACGGACAGCGTCCGCGTCCTCACTGAGGAGCCCGGTGCCCAATCCACCGATCTGGCCGTTAGCAAGTAGGCCGTGCCGGGTCAGGTTGCCACTTGGTCTTTCTGGCCAAGCACGCGCTCGAAGACCGTCTCCATCCGGTCCACGGTGCGTTTGAGCGAGTGGTCCATCCGGTTGTAGGTCGAGAAGTCTAGCCGCCCGCCGGCTTCAACGACCTTCCGAATGCCGGCAGCGACGGATTCTGGGGTGCGCTCGACGATGTAGCAGCCGGGGATGCCGGAGAGGGTGATCGGCGT
>JBCDHV010000187.1:0-7429 GCA_038749615.1 Bacteroidota bacterium | reverse complement strand
CGCGGCGGAAAAGCCGTGGTGTTCGGCAACGGCGGCAGTGCGGCGCAGGCCAGTCATTTTGCTGGCGAGCTCGTCGGGCGCTACCAATCGACCCGCCGGCCCTACGCCGCGCTTGCCCTCGGTATGGATGCCGGCGTCACGACCTGCATCGGCAACGACTTCGGCTACGACCAGCTCTATGCCCGCCAAGTAACCGCCCTCGTCAAACCAGGCGACTGGGTCCTCGGTCTCACCACAAGTGGGCGCTCTCCGAACGTTCGCGCCGGCCTCGCCAAAGCCACTCAGATCGGTGCCTACACCCTCGCCCTAACCGGCCAAGCCGGCCTCGCCGAGCCCATCGACGCTCTCACCGAGATCCGCGCCTCCTCCTCAGCAACCTGCACCATCCAAGAAGTCCACCTCACCCTCCTCCACCACTGGTGCCGCATGCTCGAGTAGGGTGGGCTGGTGGGTAGGTTGGTCGGCACGCCAGCCAGCAAACCAGCTACAAAGAGCCCAGTCCCCAGCTACATCCCTGCTCCCTTCATCCTTAACCCTTCATCCCTGCCCCCTTCACCCTTCATCCCTACTCCCTTCACCCTTTCCCCTTCACGCTTCATCCCTTCACCCCCATGCCCACTCGCCGCCACTTCCTCGCCCTCGCCGGCTTGACGCCGTTTGCCTTCTCCCGTCTGCTTCGGAGCCAAACGCTTCCGTATGCCCTGTTTTTCGGTGCGCCCGACCAGGATCGTCTGCGCCGGCTCTATGCATCAGATCGGTTTGAGGCCCTTCGAGCGCGGATGAACGCCCTGCCGATGGACGAGGACCGTGCCCGGCTAGAAACCATCCGGTTGAACGATCACCTGTTCGACATCAAGCATCTGCAGGTGCAGGCTCCGCTCTATGCGTTCCGGCACTGCATGACAGGCGACGAGGCCAGTGCTACGCTCGCGGCCGACTACGTGCGGATGATGATGCGCTTTCCGAAGTGGGATTATTTCCTCGAAGGCGGTACCGACGTGATCGGCATCCAGCGGGCGTCGGAGACGATGATTGCCGTGGCCCTGGTAGCCGACTGGCTGGGTGAGTTCGTGACACCGGCCGAGCGCAAGACGTGGATCGAGGCGTTGCCAGAGCGAGGCTGCGAGCCGTCGTTTCGGACGCTGTACGGCCTGCGCTACCCAGACCGCGTCGCCGGCTGGAGCATCGACCCGACAAGCACGTATCTCGAGCACCGCCCCGGCGACCGGCAAATGGACCTGTCTAATTGGCCACGTATCCTCGACCGAACCAACCTGAAGGCGATTCCAGCCGGCGCGTTGGCCATCGGTGCCGTGGCGGTCGAAGCCGAACTGGGCGCATCGGAAGACACAGCTCGGTGGATCGAGCAGGCGCTTTTTAGTCTCCGTTCGTTCGAGACCCTCTACACATCCGATGGGTCGTACGACGAAGGGCTGTCTTACGCGAACTACACCTCGCAGCATCTCATCAAAGGCTCCGAAGTGTTGCAACGCGCCGGCCATCCGGGCATTGCCGACGTGATCAACTGGCCGGGGCACATGGAGTACGCCACTGAAATGGCGATGCAGACCCGGGACGATCCGACAGGCATCGTGCGCTTTGGCGATGCCGGCACGGGGATGCGCTCGGCCGTGGCCTTCTGGACGGCCCGGACCTTCCGAGACCGGCAGGCGCAATGGTTTGGCGACCACATGGCGCACCAGCACGAGCCGTGGTCCGTGATCTGGCACGACCCCAGCCTGCCGGCTACCCCGCCCCCGAGCCGGCCGCACCTGTGGATCTCCGACCTCGACTGGGCCGTCGCGCGTACCGGCTACACGGCAGACGATCTCGTCGTGGCGATGCGTAGCGGCCCGCCGGCCAACCACGAGCACGCCGACCGGAACGGGCTGATGATCAAAGCCTTCGGCGAGTTGCTGGTCGAGGACCCCTACCGGCCTCCGTACGGCGCGACGGACCCCTCGTGGGTGCTGCGTACCACAAAGGGCCACAGCAGCGTGCTCATCAATGGCGAAGGCCACCAGTACCACGACGGCAGCGAAGGCACCAATGCGTCCGACGCGCACGCTCGGATCGTTCGCAGCTTGGACCGGGACACCCACGCCCTGATCGCCAGCGACGCGACCCAGGCGTATCAGTTGGTTCACCCAAGTGTCACCGGCGTCACCCGGACCGTGTTCATTCACTACGCCAGCCAAACCGTCCTCGTCGCCGACCGGATCGACGCGTCCGACGAGGTCACGGTCACGGCCCGCTACTTCGCCGATAACCGCTTCAGCGACGCCGCGCTCCTAGCCGACGACTCCGGCTTCAGCATCGCCCGCCCGAACGCCACGCTCCACGGCGCGACGTGGGCCATGAGCGGCACCGAGACCAAAACGGCCCGCCTCCCCATTCCCGAAGAGCGTGCCGTCCAGCATCCATTTGTCGATGCCGAGACCACGGGAGACCGCGTGCTCCTCGTCACCGTGCTGCGGCCCGTCCGTGCCGGCGAAACCGCTCCGGTCTTCTCGTTTGACACGTCCGGCGACGTACTGATGTGGCAAGTTGGCGAAACCTCCGGCCGGCTCTACGACCGTGGGCTCATTCCCGAAATCGAAGTGGTGTGATGGGGATCCGCCCCCATACCCACCCTTCCCCTTGGGCAACCTCGTCATTTCTCTAGTGGGGGTCGGACCCCTGGAGGGGTCGGACCCCACAAGAGGACCTCACCTTCTCGCATTTCGACGCGCTCGCCGCGCACGGTTCGCGAACCGGCGGAGGTGGCGCAGAGCATCGCCGTGTCCCTCGTGGCGACCACCACGTCCGGCTTGCTGCTCCAGAGGGTAACGCCGGCTGCCTCGGCTAGCCCTCGGAGCACCGGCACAGGCATGGGAGGCGCGCCGACGTAGACGCTCGTCCACCCGTCCATCGTTTTGCGCGCTATGGCCGGGCCGGCTCCATCGGCCCACTGCCCAAGCGACTCGCCATCGACGGTGAACCGAGGCGCTCGGGGCCCGCGGAGACCGAACGTCATGGTCCCTGTGTCGATGAGCCACGGGGCCGGCTTGTCGAGGCGTTCTACGGCAAATCCGGTGAGTCTCCGGAAGGCGTCCAGGCTTCGTCCAGCGGGTGTCAGATATCCTGGCGCGTACGTCCAGACTACGGTGCATCCGCTGCCGGCCAGCGCGCCGTGCCACTGATCGATCTCGGCCTCGGTCCAGACGAATTTCGCCGGCACGAAGATCAGACGGTATCGGCGGAAATCTTCGGGCTGGAGGTCGAAATCGTACAGCGTATCGACGGGCGCTCCGATACGGTGCAAGGCGCGCAGTTGGCCGCCGGCAAACCACCTCATCACGGGGTCGAGGTTGACGCCGCCGCGCACTCTGGGCTGGCTGCTCCAGTGCGGCGTGCGGAAGACGTACTCGGAGCCGTAGACCGCGGCGATTTCGGCGACCGAGCTGAGGTCCAACGCCTCCCGGTGCTCGTTCAACTCGACGAACTCGGCCAGCAACGCCTCCAGATCCTCAGACGCATACCAGCTCTCCCGTTTGGGCAAGGCCGGCCCGAAATCGAAGACCCAACCGCCGGCTCCGCTGGCCCACTGCCGGCCCCAGTCCCGGCGCAAAATCTGCCGGCTGCCCCACGGTTCGTTGCTGCCCACACCCCCGATGCCACGCAAGAGGACTTCGATGGGATCGTCGGCGGGATCATCAGGCGTGGGGATGGCCGGGTCGAGATAAGTGCCGGCGTCCATCTCGGCGATGTAGAGCTTTCCATGCCGACGGCAGGATTCGAGCAGGACCCGGTAGCCGCCGTCGCCGGCGAGACCGCGCGTTCGGCCCAGACGGTTGGGCGGCTCAGCCTCGTCGTAGACATCGTGCGTCCAGCGCTCGGCTGCTGCGTCGTTCGTCGTCATGTACGAAAGCGGCGAGGCGAGGAAATCGATGTCGGGGCTCTTCAGCACGAGATCGGCCGCAAAATGCCCGCCCTCGTGGGCGCAGACGGTTTCCAGGTGGTAGCCGTAAAAGGCCCCGACGATCACCCGGCACTCCGTCAACTGCTTGATGTGCCCGGCGAAGCCCAGCAGCGTGCCGGCAACCAGCTCTCGGTGGAAGCGACGGTAGTAGTCGGCCAGTTCGAGATCGTCGTGAAAGAAGCCGTGCGGGCCGGCCTGCTGCCGGCGGTCGAGGCTAGGCGGCGGCCCGAGGACGCGTTGCGCCGGCGCGCTGTAATCCGGCACGAAATCCATGAGCGGGTAATGCCACTCGCCATAAACCCCGGCCCCGATCTGGTAACCGATCACGTGTTCGGAGAGCGATCCACGCTCGACGTGCGTCAGCCACGCCTCCAGCAGCCGGCGCACGAGATCTTTCCACACCTCCGACGCAAAGCTGGGCGCGCGGGTGGGGTTCGTCCAGGTCCAGTGCCCCTGCTCATTGAAGCGTACGGCCTCGAACTGCGCCTTGCCGGCGCCCTCGACCGGCCGAGCCGGCACCGTCAGTTCCTCGGGATGCGCGTCGAGCCACCACGCGGGCGGATCGGTGAGGACACGAGGCAAGAACAGTGCTTCGGGATGCACATCGAGCAGCTCCGCGAAAAACTGGTCATGCAGGCTTACATCTACCGATCCATCTGGCCGGGCCATCGCACCCAGATTCAGAATCGGATGCAGCAGCCGAATCCCCGCCCGCCGGTAGATCGGTGCAGCCTTGACGAGATCCCAACTCCACCCCAACAACGCCGCTGTCTCCCGTCCATCGACCACCAACCGAGGCGCGCCGGCCCGCGTAGCAATGTGACTTCTCCTTTTCAATAGGGTTGAGGTTGAAGGGTGAAAGGATAAGGGGACGAGACGCAGAGTTGAAGGAGCTTGTCATCCGTGTGACGCTCAGCCCCCCCACCCTAGGGGTCTTCCCTGTGATCCCTTTTACTCAGCAAACACGCTGCATTTCAACCCCTTCACCCTGATCCCTTCACCCTCCACATCCAAACCGAAACGCCCAGTGGAGGCTACGCGTGAACGGCAGCCGGCAACTCAGCGCCCGAGAAACTTGTCTCTGCCCTGCACGAGAGCGTTGATCTTCCGGTCGGCGATGCTTCGGGTGAGCATCCAGAAGCCGCAGTCGGGGTGCACCCAGCCGATGCGGTCTTCGCCCACGACCTTCGCCGCCTTCTCGATGCGGCCGGCGATCTCGTCAGGTGTCTCGACGTGGTTTACCTTGATGTCGATGACCCCGAGACCAAGCTTGATGCGATCGTCGACGTCTTTGAGCGCTTCGAGGTCGCTGTCAGGCCGGTGGGCGAGTTCGAGGACGAGGTGATCTGTATGCAGCGCGTTGAGGAAATCGGTTAGGGCTTTCCACGAGCCTTTTTGGATCGCTTGGCCGCCGTAGTTGCCGAAACAAAAATGCACGGCGCTCTCGACCTGGACGTTGTCGAGGATGCGGTTCATCGCCTCGGCGGCGAGGGGGGCGTCGGAGGGATTACCGGGGATGTTGGCCTCGTCGACTTGCACGCAGGCGCAGGGCAGATCAGCAACTTGTTCAGCCAGCACGTCGGCGATGGCGAGGGTCAGGTCTTCGAAGCTGCCGTAGTGGTTGTCGAGCAGCGTGCGCGAGAGCATGTAGGGGCTGGTGAGCGTAAACTTGAACGGCCCGCCGGCCACCGAGGCCGACCGCAAACAGGCCTCGTAGAGATCGAGCGTGCCTTCGGAAAGGGGGCCGCGCACGACGCCCGCTGGCTTGCGCCGAAAGCTCATTTCTTTCTTCTCGCGAAACGCCTGCCCGTCTGAGCGGCCAATCTGCGTCGAGATCCCCCCGATCCGGCTGATGAAATACTCGATCATCCCGTTCGTGTCCGGATGGCTCGGGTCGAAGCGGTAGAGCTCACCATCGGTCGGCAAGTCGATGCCGGCCCGCTGTTGCGTGGCGAAGACGACCGCCGTGGCGTCGCTCACAGTCTGTTCGGAAGGGGCAATCTGCAGCCACGGAATCGGCGAGTAGGACCCTACTGTGGTCGTCAGGATGGACGGTTGCTTGGGGATCGTTTGGTCGGGAAGATCGATGGCGTGGGAAACGAGAGGCATGGACGGAAGAAGGATTGGGGATGTGGGAATGAACAAGGCTCGCACGCCGTGAGCCGGCATGAAAGCGTGGGAGGCCGCACCGGCTACAGGTTCGCGATGTGGACCTCGAAGGACGAGAGTTTTTCTAATGCTGCCGCCATGGCTGCTACGGTCTCGTCGATGGCGGCTTCGTCGTGGGCGTAGTTGATGAGGAATTGCGGAGCAGGAAAAATTCCATGCTCCAGAAGGATGCGGTAAAAACGAATCTGGAGTTGAGTGTGGATAGCCGGACTAGAGTGCAGTTGGAACTGGGGCGCCGGCGGCAGGCCCGTGGCGCGCGCCTCGAAGCCGAGATCCCGCGCAGCTGCATCGAACCCGTCCATGAGCCGGCGACCCATCGCCCAAATGTGCGCGTGCACCGGCTCGCTCGTCATGACATCGAGCGCCGCACCGGCTGCGGCCAGCGAGAGGGTATCGCCGGCGTACGTCGTGGTGAGAATGACGTCGTTAAGCGTTTCCATCACGTCGCGCCGGCCGCCATAGGCTGAGAGCGGATAGCCATTTGCAAGCGCCTTGGCAAACGTACCGAGATCGGGCATGACATCGAAGTACGTCCGCGCACCTTCGAGGCCAATGCGGAAGCCCGTCAGGACCTCATCGAAAATCAGCAGGGCTCCGTGCCGGTCACAGAGGTCGCGAAGCCGGCGGAGAAAATCAGGGCGGGGCGTCGGGCTCCAATCGTACGGTACCGTGATCACGGCCGCGATGGCCCCCCCGTGCTTGGCAAACACCTCTTCGGCCGCATCGAGATCGCCATACGAGATCCGCGAAACCAGGGCGTCGAGAGCCGACGGGACGCCTGTTTCTTTGCCGGCATACCAGGCACTAGGATCGACGTTGCCGGCCACGAACCAATCGTTATGCCCGTGGTAACCGCAGGTAACGATGTGATCTCGGCCCGTGAAGGCGCGGGCCAGGCGCAGCGCCGCGAGGTTCGCGGTGTTGCCCGTCTTCAGAAAGCGAACTTGCTCGAACCCAGGAATGATCGAGGTGAGGCGCTCGGCCACGTCGAGTTCGACGGGTGAGGCCATGCTGAACAGCACGCCGCGCTCGAGTTGTTGGCGGACCGCCTCGTCCACGGCCGGATGCCGGTAGCCGAGAATGATCGGCCCCAGGGCAGAGCGGTAGTCGATGAACGCCCGCCCCTCCGTATCCCAGAACCGGCACCCCTCCGCCCGCTCAGCGAACAGCGGCTCGGCACCCTCCAAGCCGGCGCGAGGGCGCTTGGCATTGGTCTGCGTACCCCACGGCATCAACTGAAGCGCTCGCTGGAAAAGCGCTTCCGTCTGCGTCGATAAGGCGGATCTCTGGCTGCTCATT
>JBCDHV010000186.1:0-7501 GCA_038749615.1 Bacteroidota bacterium | reverse complement strand
CAGGCTGTAATCGAACGTGCTCGTGCACGAGAACGCATAGACCCGTTCGAAGGCCTCCGGCTCGCGGCACAGCACCACGTAACCAGACGGCTCAACAGTCCCAATCAGTTCAGCCTCGTTGCCCGATTGATCGACCAGCCGCCATCCATCGAGCGCGACGGTATCGGCTGAAAGACTGTGCAGTTCCACCCAGTCGCCGGCGTCGAGGACGGGCCACGGGTGGTAGTTGATCTCCGTCACCACAAGGCGCGGCGGTGTCACCGACTTCGTAAACCGTGCGGTCAGCGAACGTGCACGGCTCATCGTCACGGTGACGGTCGGCTCGTCAGGTACGTCCTCCCCTGACCAGCCGGCGAACCGATACCCAGGCTGCGGTTCGGCGCTCAGCGTCACCGGGAGACCGGGAAAATAGAGCCCCGTCCACGGGGAAGCGCCGACCTTGAGTCCGTTGACTGAGATGCTCCCGGCATCGGCATCGCTAACGTCCACCTCCAGCACAAGCTCGACTTGCGCGCCGAGATTCAGAGCATCCCGGACGTGCTGACGGACTCGATCTGGGCGTTTTTCGGCAAAGTCGCGGCGCTCGCGGATGAAGTACGTCCACGTCCGCACGTTCGGCATGTACGTTTCATACCGCGAGATCCACCGCTCGATTTCTCGGCCCATTTCAGGCTCGATGGCATCGGCGACGCTGTCGATGACGGCGATGTGCGTCTCGGGCTCGTAGACCGTGTTCAGCAGATCCGAAAAACGAGTCAGGAAGGCGCGCTTGAACGGCGGGCTTTCGAGCAACGTCTCCAGCATGTTGTGGAGTTCGCCGGGCCGACTCCCGTTCAGCATCCGCGCCATCGTGTCGTCTTCGGGATAGCTCAGGTCGAAGTCGAAGGCCAGGAAGCGCCACCGGCCATCCGGCGTGCGAGGCCGCCACATGCGGATGTTGCCATAGTCGGGCCGGCCATAGATGACGTTGGTCGCGTAGTGCTCGACCATGCTTTCCATATCGACAAGCGCTTCGGCCGCATATCGAAATCCTTCTTCGGTACGGAAGGCCTCGGAGCCCAGGTACTCGACCGTCTGGTTGTAGTGGACAAAATCGCCCGTTTTCAGCCCCTCGACGCCGTCGATCAGGTCAACATCGTCCTCTCCGTAGTGGACGAACGCATAGTACTCGTCTTTGCGCTCCATCACGTTGTAGATGCCGTGGTAGGCTCCATTCAGGAAGATGTGGCTCGGGCGAAAGGCCTGCATATCGAGGTGCCGGCCGGCTCGTTCGTTGAGGACGAAGAAGACCTCGTTCCGGCTCCGGGCAAACCGGCTGGCACGGACTTGAAGCCCATCGTATCGGTCCGTGAACGTCTCCTGGTCAAAGAGTGGAACGTCGATCACGGACGTGCCATAGCGGGAACGCGTCCTCAGGCCCATCGACTTCTTGCTGTCCGGCCGCGAGAAGAAGCCGGACACCTTGATGCCCATGTCAAAGCCGAAAATGCGCTCGCCGCCGGCTTCGAAGTATTCGGCGTGTACGTCGCGCTCCCAATCTTGCCAGTAGTTCTCGCAGCGCACCGTGCAGGACGTGTCTTGGACGGCATCCGAGAAAATGCCGGTCTCGCTGCTGTACAGATTGGCCGGGTCGGTGACGAGCGAAAGCTTGGGAAGTGTGTTGTACTCGTCGATCAAGTAGGTGTGTGTTGCTACCCGGCTCGGGAGGCGATCGGGTGCATACGCCACCGTGCGCACGGCTGTCGTCCGGTCGATGACCAGAGGCGCATCCAGAACCGGCGACGAGGCATCCGGGACGGTTCCATCGAGCGTGTAGTGAACGACGGCGTCACGAGACGGGGACTCGAAGGAAACCGTGACCGCACCAGAGTACAGTCCGGCCACCCAATCCGGCTCGGCTGAGGCTGTGAGGGTCTGGCCGGCGGTGGTATTCGGTGCGTTCGGCGTTGGCGTGAGGAAGTAGAGCCAACTCGCTCCGCCATCGGGTTGCCGGCCGAACGAGCGGTCCGGCGCCTGGATCGGAAAGCTGAGCGTGTCGATCGCTGTCTCGCCATCGGGCGCGAACAGGCCGAGCCGCTCGCCGGCGCCATCGAGGCGGAAGGGCGCGTGGTGGTTGCCTTGCTCGGGCTGATCGTCGAGCCAGAGCACGACATATCCCCCAGCCGGCACGACGATGCCATCTAGCTGCCACTGGGCCGGCACGGTCAGGTTATCGGTGAGGAAGTACCCGGTCAGGTCTACGTCTTCCTCATCCCCGTTGTAGAGCTCGACCCAGTCGTCAAACTCCCCTGCCTCATCGGCCAACACCGTATCGTTTACGGCGAGTACTTCGTTGAACACCACAGCTTGCGCCTCGGTGTGTTGGGCCATCCCAGAAATCAGGACGACCCCAACGAGCATCGGCGCTCGGAATCTCCTCATGTCTTGCGAATTCGGCCGGCTATCGCTGGAATAGGGAAGCGAACGCGTCCGTTGGTCATGTGCCCCCGTGAACGGGTGGTAACGGGCACCTAGTCAACTGATATGTGCGACGTGTCCGGCTCAACGTATCAGCAGAGCCGAACTAGAGTATAGGTATGAATCGGTTAGAATGTAACAGGCGGGAGGGGAAGGGTGAAGGATTAAGGGGGCAGAGGTAAGGGTGAAGGGATAAGGGCGAAAGGGGGCAGGGTGAAAGGGGTAGGGGGACTTGGTTAGTCTGGATTGGTGTAGCGTTCGTGGACGTGCATGGTGCCAGTTGGGAAGTCGACGCGTTGGTGGCGTTCGGTAAGGTGGCCGGAAGGGTCAGTGGTGAGGGTGGCGGTGCCTGAG
The DNA here is from genome assembly GCA_038749615.1 of Bacteroidota bacterium. Taxonomy (GTDB): domain Bacteria; phylum Bacteroidota; class Rhodothermia; order Rhodothermales; family DATKEJ01; genus JBCDHV01. The sequence goes on along the minus strand of JBCDHV010000186.1, from coordinate 4,690 downwards.
GGGACGTTTGAAACGGTGATGTCGAAGCCGATGCCGGTGCTGTCTGCTCTGAAGCCGGCAAGGGTTACCCAATCGGATACGCCGCCATCAGCATGGTCAGGAGGCGCTGCGCCGGTCAGGCGGGCCAGGTTATGCAGAATCCCCATGCGCGTCAGGCCAACGATGAGTGCTTCGTTCAGGTGCGGTGCTCGCGGGGCAGTCATCGTAGTGTCGGCGTTGCCCCAGGTCATAGTCTCGGAGCCGGCATGCAGGAAGACATCTACGGGCCGGCCGGCGAACGTACCCACACCGGTGAGGCTTGTGCTGTCGGGGCGCACGTTCAACTGGCCGCGTATGTCGACCGTGACGGCTCCTTTCGCCGTGACGTGAAACGGTATCTCAAGCGTTTCTGCTTCTAGTAAGCCGGCTTCCAGCTCGGCAAAGTCACGGGCAGGATCTGGAATGAGCAAGAGCGCGAGCACGAAAGGAAGAAGGAGGCGCATGGCAAACGATCTATGGAGGGAAGGTCCTGAACGGCTCAGGATACCGTACCCATGGTAGACCACGCAACGTAGGATTCCTCTCTCCTACCCTATGCCTCGCCCTCCTTCTGCTCGCCGGCGCGAGGGCCGCCAACTGGGCGGTCGTTCTCAGAACGCGTAGTGTACGAGGCCGGCAACCCCGTCCAGACCGCCAGGCTGTAGAGGCATCGCCATGAATACCTCGGGCGGAACGTCATAGACACAGCGGAGGCCGTACATGTGCGCCGGCTTGAAGCCGAACCGGGGGTAGTAGTCCGTGTGGCCGAGCACGACGAGACCAGCCGCTCCCCTCTGGCGGCAGGCATCGAGTGCAGCTTTCACCAGGGCCGACCCAATCCCTTCTCGCTGGCGAGCCGGCGACACGGCCATCGGGGCGAGCCCCATGAGGAAGGCCTCGGGGTGATCCTCGGCACGGACGGGCGTGCACAGAATATGTCCGACGACCTCACCGTCGTCCTCCGCGACGAGCGACAAAAACGGGGCGACCGTTCCGCGCAGGCGGTCGACCAGATCCGCCTCGTCTGGAGTTGGAAATGCCGCGCCATTCACCGACCGGATAGGCAGATGATCGGCTACCGTCTCTGCGCGAATGTGCATACCGACGTGGACGTTAGCGCCCGACAACGACTTTCCGCGTCTCTCCGTCGATGTCGAGCAGGTAAAGCCCAGCCGGCAGTGCGGACGTGTCGAGACGTAGGCTCGCGCCCGGCATGGGGCGATGGATGACGCGCCGGCCTAGCGCGTCGTAGAGCGAAACGTAGCGATCAGCAGCCGGCCCATGCGCATCGATCCGGAGCCAATCGGCGGCAGGGTTCGGATACACATCGAGCGTTCGGGCCGTGGCCGGCGGCTCGGCATCGGTGGACGTGACGAGTGCGAAATCGAACCGGTCGACGTTGAAGAAGCGTGCGAGGATGATGTCGAGCCGCATGATCTGCTCGCCGGCTTCGAGATTCGTGGTCAGCGTGACGGGGACCGTCGTGTTCCAGCTGTCGGTCCTCGGCACGCGGCCCACGCCGGCACTCACGCCGTCGAAGCTGAGCCCAAACCGGCCGCCTCCGTTGAGCGAGGCGACGTGCGTCGTGATGTCGTAGGTGCCGGCTTGCACGACGCTCACCGTGTACTCGACCCACTCGCCGGATTCGACGTAGGCAATGTGGAACCCTCCATCGTCGCGCGGCTCCAAATCGACGCCTACGCTCGGGCGGTACGCGCCGGGGATGTTCTCAGGGTCTGAATCGCGATACGTTAGCCCTTCGCCGCCCTCATCGAAATCTTCCGCCTCGAACGAACCCGGCACCTCATGAGGCGTGCCGAGATAGGGCGAACGGACGGTCGGCTGTGCGAACTGCTCAACCGGGTACGACGCCCAGTCTGGCCCTGTCGCGAATTCGGTAACGACGCGGTAGAGGTACGTCTGCCCGCCTTCATAGTCGGCTGTGGTGAAGGAGGTGGCGCTAGCCGGTACGGTCGCAATCGTTTCGTACGTGGGGTCGAGGTCTTTGCGGCGGCGCTCGATCCGTGTGCCGGCGTGGCGGTCGGTCCGGTTGGCCCAGGTGACGACGTGCGTCGTGTCGTCAACCGTCGAAACGGCCAGGTTGGTGGGGCTATCGGGGTAAGTATCGATGAGAATGTCCAGCTCGGCCGGCCACGTGCGCTCGGTCCGTTCGTAGAGGCCGAACATGCCGCCATCGTCCCAGACCTGGAAGGGCATCCCATGCCGGAGCGATTCGCTCACATACGTGGCGTAGAACTTCATCCGGTCGTTGAAGGGCGTCTCGCGCACGGCCCCGAACTCGCTGATGATCACTGGCCGCCGGCTCTGGGCCGACCAATCCGCCACGGCCTGAAACATCTGCTCGACCTCCGCTACGTCTTGCGCCGTTCCCCACGTCCCCTGGCCCTGGCCGGCAAACGGCCACGGGTTGTAGGCGTGGAAATAAGCCAACAGGTACGGATCGTCTGGATCAGGGTCTGCCGCGGCGAGCAGGTCTTCCGGGCCGGAATAGTTGTGGCCTGAGTAGATGACGATGCGCGTCGGGTTCGTCTCGCGGATGAGGCCAAGTACGCGCTGGTTGAGATCGTCCGTTTCCTCCCTCGTCATGCCGAAGGGCTCGTTGATGATCTCGAAAAGAAGCTTCTCCGGCTTGTCCTTGAACCGCTCGGCAATCTGCACCCAGATGGCATCGAAGCGGTCGCGCAGGGCCGCGTTGCCATAGTCGGCCTTGATCCACTCCTCATGGTGCGTGTTGAGGATGACGTACACGTCGCGCGCGAGCGCCCAGTCGACGACCTGCTCGACGCGGTCCATCCACGAGGCGTCCACGTCATACGGAGCCGACTCAGCCGTGTGGCGGTCCCAGCGCACGGGAATACGCACCGTCTCGAAACCGGCGGCCTTGTAGTCGTCGAAGTAGAATTCCTGAGCCGGCCCGTTATTCCAGCCGGCCTCGAGCGGCGGTTCGAGCGTGTTGCCGAGATTGATCCCTCGGCCCATTTCACGCGCGGCGGTTTCGGGCGTGAGTTGAGCGAAAACGAGGACAGGGCAGACGAGAAGCGAACACAGCGCAGCGAGCCGGCGGAGCATGGGCGTACACGTTGGAGAAGGAATACACCGTAGCGTACGGACGCGGCTCTGCATCGTCAAGCGAAGAGGGGTCGGACCCCTCAGGGGGTCGGACCCCCAGTCTGGAACGTGGCTTCTACCACCTGGATCTCGTCTTCGTCGCGGTTGAGGATCCGGCGTTGAAACGCTTCACTGACGTTGTACTGCACCATCGCCAGCGCCGGCACCAGAAGCATCAGGATGGCCGTGGCGACCACGATTCCGAAGCCCAGGCTGGCGGCCATCGGAATCAGGAATTGGGCCTGAAGGCTCGTTTCGAAGGTGATCGGGGCGACGCCGAGGAACGTGGTGATCGTGGTGAGCAGAATCGGGCGGAACCGGGCCTTGGCCCCGTCGATGATCGCCTCTCGCATTTCTGCCCCCTGCGCCCTCCGTTCGTTGATGAAATCGATCATCACGAGCGAGTCGTTCACCACCACACCGGACAGGCCGATGATGCCGAACATGCTCAAGATCCCGACGGAGATGCCGAGCAGCAGGTGGCCAACGATCGCGCCGATGATCCCGAATGGAATGGCCGCCATGATGATGATGGGCTGGAAATAGCTGCGGAAGGGAATGGCCAACAGGGCATAAATGCCGAGCAGGGCGAGCAAGAAGCCCACACCCAGAGCCGCACCGCTCTCGGCCTGCTCTTGCTGTTCTCCCCCGAAATCGAACGTCATCTGCGGGTAATCCTGCTGGATGCGAGGCAAGATCTGACCGCGGAGTTCCTGGGTCACTTCCTGGCCGGTGACGACCGCCACGTTCACGTCGGCCGAGACGGTCACGACGCGCCGGCCGTCCTTGCGGTTGATCGACGAGGGCGCTTGCCCGAACGAGGCCTCTGCGACTTGCCGAAGCGGGACTTGCCGGCCGTTGGGCACCGTGATGCGGTACTGCTCGACGTCCGAGATCGCGTCGCGCTCGTTCTCGGGGAGGCGGACGTAGACGCGCACGTCTTCCTGGCCGCGCTGCACGCGCAGGGCCTCGTCGCCGAAGAACGCGGCGCGGACTTGCCCGGCTACGTCTTGGAGCGTCAACCCGAGCGTGCGGCCAGCCGGCTTGAGCCGGAACTGCACTTCGCGCAGGCCGGCGTCGGCATCGCTCTGGATGTCGAACACGCCAGAGAAGAGCGCCAACTCGTCCTGCACGCGCCGCGTGATCTCGTCCAGCGTCTCGCCGTTCGGGTGAGACAGCTCGACGGAGACGGGATCGCCGACACCGATCAGGTCAGACGAGATCGTGAACGACTTCGCTTCCGTAATCGAGCCTACTTCCTCGCGCCACGCCTCCTCGAACGCCACGGCCGACAACTCGCGCTCTTCCGCCTTGAGCAGTTTGATGTTGACGGCCGCTACGTTGGCTTGCAGCCGGGAAGCCCCGCCTCCATCGGGCCCGCCTTGCGGGGGGCCGGTCCCGACGGTCGTGTAAATCGCTTCGAGTAGCGGTGGGGCGTCATCAGGCCGGTCTTGCTCGAATTGTTCGACGACACGCTCGCCAGCTGCTTCGATGCGTTCGGCAAACCGCTGCGTCTCGGCACTCGTGGTGCCCACGGGCATTT
>JBCDHV010000185.1:0-7515 GCA_038749615.1 Bacteroidota bacterium | reverse complement strand
GCCCTGGTTGCCGGCCAAGCCGGCGCTCGACGTGACATCGCTGAAGGTGCCCGTGCCGCTGCCGATGAACAGGTGATCTTCCTGATGACCACCGACGAAGAGATCGGGGTAGCCGTCGTTGTTGAAATCGGCTACGGCTACCGCACTCCCGTCATGCCCGCTGAGACGAAGCCCGACCGTGCCGGCGATGTCCGAGAACGTCCCGTCGGTGTTCTGCCGCCACAGCACGTTGCCGGCATCCCGTCGCGTCATGTAGAGGTCGAGATCGCCATCCAGATCAGCGTCGAACCACGCCGCGCCTGTGCCGAAGTTCATCATCGAGAACTCTTCCGAGGCGTTGCTCACGTGCGCACTATCGATGCCGGCGATGGCCGTGACATCGGTGAACGCCGATTGTGCGAACGCTGTGGCCGGCACGCCGGAGAGCAGCAACGCACCTAGCGCGCACTGTAAGATTCGAGACCGCATGACTTGGGGAAGGCGTTTAAGGGTTACGGGCTGCTACTCACCGTTCCGTTGCTCGGCAGCCAGATGAACAGGAGATCGCCGGCATTCACCTCGCCATCCAGATTGAAATCGCCCGAGAGGTACGCGCCGGTAGTGCCGTCCTGGACGAGCCATTGCCCCGTGACATCCCTGGCATCGACTGCCTCGTTGGCGTCGGCATCACCGCCTCCCAGACCAAACACACCCGGTTCAACCTCGACGCGGCCCGTTCCCTGCGATGTGCTGAGGTCTGGTGCGGCGGCGGCATTTGCTGGAGATAGGGCTACGGCATCACTGTAGGTAGTGAAATGATTGCGGTGCTGAACAGCCACGGTGTAGCTGTCGGCCAGCGTGCCTACGAACCCAACAGGAGACGTGCCGTCGAGGTCGCGGATCGTGCCGTCGCTCATCAGCAGAGCCGCACGCGTTTTCGCGACGGTATACGTTCCGGGCTCCCCCGTAAGCAACTGCACGAGCACCCAATCGACCATGCCGGTGGGAACGCTGGTCAGCGTTTCTCCTCCGCTGTAGCTCCAAGGCGCGGCCGTGTACGGCTGAGCAAGCGGAATCAGAGCCCCAGAGGCCAGATCCGTATTCATCGTCGAGCTGCCGGCGTAGGGACCGGCCAAAAAGGCGGTCACGTCTACCTGTGCATCGACGACGATGCTGGCCTTCGCGCTGTAGATGTCCTGCGAGTTACCGGTCTCGCTGCCCTCCTTCCGGTTGTCAGTGAAAACCGTGATGAGCTGGTTTCCAACGATGTCGACCCCATTGTAGTCGCCGAACTCAAATGTATCGGTTAGGTTTGGCGAAGTCACACTCGAGACCCGTTCAGTTGTCGACCAGGTTTGCGCACCGTCCGTCGAGTAGCTGAAGTAGAGATCGACGCCCGTCCGATTGACGGAATTTCGCGTGTCGTAAAAGATGACATAGACCGTGCCGTCCGGCCCGACCCGCATCCACTGATTCCAACGATCGACCGAGTTCACATCGGACACCGGGTGCGGAATCGTCTCGGTCCACGTCACTCCGGCATCCCGGGAGTATGCGACTTTAATTTGGGTGTGGTTGTTGGCCGGGTTGAACGAAACAGGACCGGTTACGTCCGTCCAAGAGGCATAGATGCTCCCGTCGTAGGTGCCGCCAGAAAGGTCCGCGTCGAGCGTCATGTAGGTCCAGGCTTGCCGCGTTTCCATCGACGGAATCGCGAAGAATCCGTTTGCGTTCGTGGTGGCGACTTGGATAGACGTACCGAACGTGCTCCCTCCATCGGCCGACTTTCGCAAGAGGATCTCCTGCGTCCCACTGAAAATAGCCGGCCATGCGTAGTAGACCGTGCCGGCAGCATCGGTCGTGATGTCGTTCCCAATACCTTCGTCGGCAAAGGTGGTCGAGATGGACAAGTTGGAGGACCACGTATCCCCAAAGTCCGTCGACCGGCTGAACTTCATGGTATTGTTGTCGTGCCAGCCGATGTAGACGTTGTCTTTGTAGGGCGATGTCGGCGAGCGGTCAACGTGGAGGTATTCTTTGTCGCTGATCTGGGCATTGGTCAGTTCCCGGCGTGGATCGCCTGGGGTCTCGTTTTCTAGCCCGTTCCAGGTCAATCCGCCGTCGTCTGAGCGGTAGACCCAGATATTACACAAGAATCCGCATCCGCCAAGGGTTGCTGTGTAGGCATAAGAGGTATCGAACGACCACTCGATGGTCGGATCGCAGCACGTATTTCCCTGTGGGAGTTGTGCCGCAGCTTGCCACGAAGATCCGCCATCGGTCGAGTAGAACATCTCCTGCCCGAACGTGGCACCGTTTGCCCCGGCCAGCACCCTCGAAGGATCGAGCGGATTGTACGAGACGGTCGATTCTGCCGCTCCGATTGGGGTCGAGACGCGCGACTCACTGAACGCCGTAGCTGCCTTCTGCTTCTGGAAGGATTCCGGGGTCATTGACCCACCGTCGAGGACGAGTTCGAACCGGCCGTCAGGCTGCCGGTCGAGTTCAGTGTAGAGCCGGCCCTTGTACAGGTAGCCACCGTACTGATGCATGAACGTCTGCCACAGGACGCGAGGCAGGGCGCCTTGGTGGCCCGTCGCCTTTCGGTACGCCACTCGGTAAAACGCCGGGACCGGCTGCAGGTATCTCGACTCATCGGCCGGTAAGATCGCTAAATCTTCAGCAGTGAGCTGGAGATTGCGGTCATCCCACGGGCCAAACGTTTTTAGCTCTGCGTAGTTGACCCGCGCATCGACGCCCAGACTGTTATCAACGTCCTGCGCTTGCGTGGTCGTCACAGCAAGTCCGAGCGCCAGACCGGCGTAGCACATCCATTTCAACATCTTTATCCGGGGCTTCCAAGCGGCCGGCACTGCCAACTAGCCGGCGTGGTGGTGTACATGGTGGCGCGATACGATGTCTAAGGTACAGCCGCGCCTGCCTTTGGAAAAACCAAAAATCGCCCGGGCATTGGGAGGACCTAAATTGGAAGGGGCCTCGTCCGGCATTTAGCAAGACAAGGCCCCTTTTCCACCACCAACCATTAGAAGTCATTTCCTTAGCCGCTGAACGTCTGGAAGCGGTAACAGACACCTCAACTTTTTTTCACGTTTGTGCGCCACCGTTCGTCTTCCTTGTTCAATGTTGCACCAACCATTAGGATGCTGGGACGCTCCGGTCGGATACGTGTTGGCTACCGTACGACGATGAATGGCATACTCCGACGGGCATGCGAAGTCGTCACATCTGCGATATACGTGCAGGCTGGCCAGTTCTGGATATCTACACGGATCACGCCACCGGTAAACTCGTGCTGGTGGATGCGCCGGCCCAACATATCGTGAACGGTGAGGGTGGTCGCCTCCGCAGGCCCAGCGAACTGTACCACGGTCCGCGCTGGATTGGGATACACGCTCCACGTTACCTGGGCTGGCGAAGACTCAGCACGCACCTCTACCGCATCTGGATCGGGATCGGCCATAACCAAATCGACGACAGGCCCAGAGGACGCCAAGACGCGCATATCGTCGCCAAACTCAGTAGCCGAAACGATCTGACCGGTCTGCCACCACGCAAATCGCCGGCTCCGTACGTCAAACGCCGGGCTGTGCGGAGACCAGGGGGTGTATGTGCTTCCCGTGGTCTCGATGCAGAAGAGCAGCCGTTCGGACTCATTTGCCAATTCGTAGCGGTAGAAGCAGCCATCCATGCCGGCAAACCAGAGGCGTCCGCTCCCCTCATCGATGTGGATCACCTCGCCGGCCCGGGCCGTAGACCAGAGGAGGGTCCACTCACTCGTCACGTCCGTTAGATCGAGTTTGGACACCGCCCACTGCCCACTTGGTGCCAGCACGCGGCTCCATCGATACAGGGCCTGCCCACTCCGGCTGAGCGTCAGGACAGGTATCGGCTCGTAGGGATAGCTGGCGGCTAGGGCGGCCGGCGGCTCGAGTGTCTCGTGCTGGCAGCTGATCGTCCGTTCCTCAGAGATTCTCCAAACCTCACAGGTCCACCCTCCGCCGGCAGCAATGGTGCCTCTGTCTAGACGCACGCCTTGTTCACGGTACGGGGCACCGTCCGCAGGCCCACGCCTCAGTTCATCCATCTCAAACGAAAGCTGGTTCGTGAAGACGACCTCGCCTCGCTGCGCGTCGTAGGCCAGCCGGCGAGGGCGGTACCACGGCACGAGCATCGCTGGGGTGCCATCCACCGGATTCAAACCAACGATCCGTAGGTAGCCGCCTCGGAACTTGTACTGCGGCTTTTCTCGCCACATCGTCACGCCTGATGACCGGGCAACTCGAACGTCTCCTGGAGAAGCGGTTGACTCGCTCACGAGCACATTCGGCTCGGTGTCTTCTGTGAGCGTAAACTGATAGAGCGAGTTGGCCCCGTTGCTGTCCATCCCGTACGCCCAGCCACGCGAAGCATCCAGGGCAACCGAGCCGATGTCCCACCGGAGAGACTCGCCGATCTTGCGCGAAGCTCCGTTTCTCGGATCGTAGAGGAGCACGGCCTTGCCTTCGCTGATCAGCAATTCAGGGAGGGCCGGATCCGCATCGAGAGCTGCGGCGCGAAGGGTGTCGCCGTTTGCGTGCCGGAGCACGTCGAATGAGGTGTACGGGGCTGGCGAGCGGTAGACGACAGGATCGATGCGGTGCTGGAAGCCCTGCTCACTGCCAACCAGAGCGTACAGGGTGTCACGCCGAAAGACCATCGCGTGGATGGGGAGACCAACCTCGCGAGCCGCCCGCACCGTTCCATCGCGACTCAGGTTCACCAGCCAACGACTCCCCTCGGCCGGCCCACACTCCGCAATCCAGAGAGTATCATCGTTGACGGCAAACGCTCCGAGCCCGGTGGCCGTCGTGTACAACGGCCGGACTTCGTCGACGCCGTACGCCGCTGCGTACACCGTGCCGGCCCGCCCGTACCCGCCCTCGCACCGCACGGTATCCGACCAGTACATCGTCCCGCCGGCGTCGTCCAGGGCGAAGTGCTGGGGCTCAGGCTTCGTGTAGACGTGCTGGGCCGCCGGCTCCGATCCGTCGAGCGGGACCTCAAATAACCCCTCTTCCGTCGTCCACAAGACTGTGGGCTGAGCGGCTACCTGGACGGCACAGACCAGAATAGCCAGGCTCCCTGCGATCCGGTACATGAGTGGTGGAATCAAAGGTGTGCTACGCTTTTCAACGAGTGATCACGAGCTTCTGCGTCAGGACCCGTCCAGCGGTCTCTGCCTGCACAACATACACACCGGCTGGCCATGCGCTGGTGTTCAACCTTTCGCGCCGGCTCGGATGCTCCATACGTGCTACGCGTCGGCCTTGAAGGTCGTAAACGGTCAAGGCCGCAGTGTCGACGGGCAGTTCGAAGGTAGCTTGGGTGTTGGCAGGCTGGGGGTATACCGCTAACGAAGACAACGCCGGCACAGGGTCACTCTCTGTGGACACACCTGTACGTCTTGGGTGGCGAATCACGAGGTCCAGCGGACGAACCGTACGGTAGACTTCTCGCTGATCGCTACCGTCCAGGGCCGAGGTCCACAAGGCACCGTCCGACCACCAGACGATCCGCTTGGATTCAAAGTCGACATCGAAGTGCCGGCGAGGCGAGGTCGGATTGGCCGTGTTCAAGCAAAACAGGCCCGTCTCCACCCCTGACCCGAGCTGTTCCGAAAACGCACACCCGGACGTTTCATCGAAGTAGTAGAGCGTATTCGAAAACTCGTTGAGCGCGAAGCGGCGGACATCGCGAGTCGTGTTCCAGATGGGTGCCCACGTGGCCGTGGTGTCGTCGAGGACGAGGGTCGAGAGCGTGCGCGTTTCATTCGGCGGCACGGCTGGCCGGCTCATGCGGTAGAGGGTGCACCCTGTGTCGGACACGCGGAGTTGTGCCACCTCGAGTTCTACAGGAAACGTAGTCCGCAGGGCTGGATGGTCTGGTTTTTCCGGATGCGAGCAGCCGTGGAAGGTCCCACTGGTGTGGAGCGAGGTAGCGCACTGCCAGCCGGCCCCGCTTGCAATCGTCAGAGAGCGGTAGCCTTTCCTAGAAAGCTGCACGGGCTCGCCTGAGAGCGGCTTCGTGTAGTGCAAGGTGTTGCCGGCGACGTCATGTTGCACGAAGCTGAGTTCGTCGGTATGGGCATCGTAGGCGAGTAGATCGGGATAGAACCAGGGCACAAGTGTCTCCCATTCACCGGTAGCAGGATCAACGCCGGTCAACTTTGGGGTACCGTAGAAATTTCCCTTGTCCTCCGGAGTCTCCACCCAAAACAGATGGCCCGTCGCTCGATCCACGCCCCAGCTCTTGAGAGGCCGCGTCGTCTCGATCACGAATGCATCCGCCGACTGCTCGCCGTTCAACGTCAGCACCCTTGCTGCCTGGATAAAGTTGGGTTGATCGACGACTACCACGTGGTCTCTTCGGGCATCGATCACTAGCGACCGGATGGTCGCCGACTGCTCGTGCACCAAGCGCTCGGCCTGCGTTTGGAGATCGTACCATACGAGTTGACCGCCCTGCGCCAGAGCGAGCGCCCCGTGTGAGGGATCGGAGGCAACTACGTTTGCGCGAACGGTGTCGCCGGCGGTGTTGAGCACCGGGTCGAAGCCAGAAAACGGATCGGCCGCGCGGTGCAGCCGGCCTTCGAAGACGACGTAGATCTGCCCGTCGTGATACGTGGCCGAAGCGGGATTGGCCGGCAACTCCACGGAGCGGACGGACATGGATTCGAGGTCCACTACAGCGAGTTGGTGGTAGTTGAGATTTCCTTTCGCATGCCAGACGAACAACTGATGCGTGTCGGGCGCGTAGGTGAGTGACTGGATGAACGTATGGCCCTCGTAGACCTGCTCTTGCTCATCCACACCGACACGAGCCCGATACACTGTACCCGATCCAGAGGTGCCGAATGGCGTGGCTCCATGGGACCAGTAAAGCACCCGGTGCTGCTCGTCGAGGGCGAGGGCACCTGGCACGTGCTTCGATGTCATCAGCAATCGGGCAGGGCCTGAGCCGTCAGTTGGGGCTTCATGGAGGCCGTCCTCAGTGGTCCAGAGAATGGAGGGCTGAGCAGGCGCTGCCTGAGCCAGCATTGCGAGAAGAAAAAGGGTCGCGGAAACGCGCATGTGAGAATCGGGTGGCTTGGGGGGAATGCGGTGTCCGAGGAGCGGGAAGGACGTGCTCATCTCGGTAACAGGGCGCCCCCCGGCTTTCACGTAACGCGCACCTACCGGATAGAACCCTGAGCCGCTTGCTGAACCGACCCAGCGGTTCTGGTTGGCACCGAACAGATTCTCCGCCTGGTGAGCAGATCTATATCAGCATACCAGTGAACCATCAGAGACAACGAATGTCCCCCTTTGAGAGATCGACTTAGGACCTATCCGGAACGTCGGCGCGGAAGGCGAGAACGTGCGAGCGGACGTTGAGCGAGGCGCTCGAAGCAGGCGTAGCGCCAGCTACGGCGATGCAGAGCAACGAAGCGCAGCGTTCGCGCAGCCGTTCGCAGCCCGCGAGGGCTTTTCGGATAGG
>JBCDHV010000184.1:0-7525 GCA_038749615.1 Bacteroidota bacterium | reverse complement strand
TACAAGCAATTCAGCGAGTACGGTGTCAACCTCTACGACATCGTCGACTACGGCTTCGGATCCTTCGTCACACGGCCCATTGCGAAGTGGATCGTGATGCCGTCGTTCAACTTCCTCTCGTCGTTCATCCCGAACTACGGCTTCGTCATCATCATCTTCGCCATTCTGATCAAGCTGATCCTGTTCCCGCTGACGAAGTCGTCGTACCGGAGCATGGCCAAGATGCGGACGCTTCAGCCGAAGATGGCCGAGATCAAGGAGAAGTATAAAAACGACCCGCAGAAGCAGCAGCAGGCCACAATGAAGATGTATCAAGAGTCTGGGGTGAACCCGCTGGGCTCTTGTCTGCCGCAGCTGCTGCAGTTGCCGATCCTGTTTGCCCTCTTCCGCTTCTTCCCGACGTCGATCGACATCCGCCAGGAAGGTTTTCTCTGGGCCCAGGACCTCTCGGCACCAGACGTGGTGCTCAATCTGCCGTTCTCGCTCCCGTTCTACGGCGACTTCGTGTCTGGCTTTACGGTCCTGATGTTCCTCTCGGTGATCCTGCAGATGAGAATTCAGCAGGGCAAGACCCAGGACGACAGCCCGCAAGCGAAGCAGATGAAGATCATCATGTACGTGATGCCCGTGATGATCCTGGTCTTCTTTAACCGGTTTGCCTCCGGCCTCAGCCTCTACTACCTCACCTACAACTTGGTGACGGCCGTCCAGCAGAAGCTGATCAACAATCAACTCGAAGCTGAGGGCGTCGACACGGGCAAAAACGGCAAGGCCGGCAAGAACAAAGCGGAGAGCAACGGCAACGGCCGGTCGTCTCGGTCCAACGGCTCCTCCAAGAAAAAGACCGCAAAGAACCGCCCCGCCAAAAAACGGTAGCTGCACGGTTAGGCGAGTAGCTTCGCAGGGCACGCCGCTGCGTTTCCAGCCGGCTCCCCTACCTACCCTCCCACCTACCCACCACCCTACCGATGTCCACCATCGCTGCACTCGCGACGGCCCCCGGGCGTGCGGCGCTCGCGATCATCCGGGTATCCGGCCCAGCGTCCGTGCACATCGTCGACTCGGTGTTCTCTCGGTCGATTGGCGAGGCACCGACGCATACGGCACACGTCGGGCACATCTTGGATGCCGATGGGAAGGCCATCGACCAAGTTGTGGTCACGCTCTTCCGAGCTCCCCGCTCGGCGACGGGCGAGGATGTGGCCGAAGTCACGACCCACGGCGGCGACTTGGCTCCTCAACTGGTGCTCCGGCGGATTCTGGATGCCGGTGCACGCTTGGCCGAGCCGGGCGAATTCACCCGTCGGGGTTTCTTGAACGGTAAGCTCGACCTGGCCCAGGCCGAGGCCGTTGCCGATCTCATCCATGCCTCGTCGTCGCTGGCACACCGCGTCTCGATGAGCCATCTGCGCGGGCATTATTCTGACGCTATCCGGGATGTGCGGCAGCGCCTTTTGAGTACGGCAGCGCTCATCGAGTTGGAGCTCGATTTTGCCGAGGAAGACGTGGAGTTTGCCGACAAGTCGCAGCTCGAAGCGTTGCTCAGCGAAACGGAGGCGTTGCTCACCTCGCTCCTGGGCAGCTACCGCCTCGGCGCTCTGGTGCGCGACGGCGTGCGCGTCGTCATTGGCGGCCGGCCCAACGCTGGGAAATCGACGTTGCTGAACGCGCTCGTTGGGCGGGACCGCGCCATTGTGAGCGACATTCCTGGCACCACGCGCGACGAGATCGAGGCCGAGGCGGAAATCGACGGGCTTCTTTTCCGGTTTGTGGACACCGCCGGCCTCCGAGAAACCTCGGATGCCATCGAAGCGGAAGGCGTGCGCCGGGCCGAACGCAGCATCGGGACGGCCGACGCCCTCCTGTACGTCTTCGACGCGACGTTGGGGCTCGATGCCGGCGAGCAGGACTTCCTCAGCCGGCTCGCGTCGGATCAGCCGCGTCTTCCCGTGGTGCAGATCGCAAACAAGATCGACCTGGTTGGCGGCGTCCCGTCTGGCGGCACGGCCCTCGCGCTATCGGCCGGGCAGGCCGGGCGCGATCCACAGGCCTTAGGTGCGCTCAGAGAAACGTTGGTGGAGGAAGTCGCCGGTCGGCTAGACCGGGCGCAGGCAACACCCATCGTCGTCAACGAGCGGCACCGGCAACACTTGACCCTGGCGCTCGATGCCGTACACCGTGCGCAGGGAAATCTCCATGCGGCCGGCGGGGACACCCTCGCGCTCGACCTTCGCGTGGCGTTGCATGAACTCGGCGGCATCACGGGCGAAATCACTACCGAAGACATCTTGGGCGAGATCTTTTCGCGTTTCTGCATCGGGAAGTAGCCGGGCACCAAACCGTCCGCTCACAACGTCATGAGGCCCATTCGATACGTTTTCGTTGGGAAATGCGGCCCAATTGCTGTCTTTTGGTTCTTTATCCGAGGCCAAGTCATGGTCACAGGCTCCCGGCCCGTGCCCCCCCATCACCAGACCCCTTCGCAGCTCATGCGTCTCTCTACTCTCCTTCCCTCTGCTCTTCTTCTGGCCGCCGTGCTCGTGGCGCCCGTTTCGGCTCAGGACTTCAGGCTCCAGGTGCAGCACGAATCCTCTAACGTCGGGCCGGCCCGCGTAGGCGACCGCATCGCTTGCTCTGGCGGCTCCGCTGATGGGTTTCCGTGCGCCGGCGTGGACTTGCTATCGTTCCTACCCGCATCGATGATCGGCGGAAGCGGCACCAATGACAGTTGGGGCTGGACGGACCCCGAGAATGGCCGCGAAATCGCCATCGTGGGCCGGTTCAACGGCACGGCGTTCATCGACATCACGGACCCCGTCAACCCGATCTACCTCGGTGACCTGCCCCTCACCCAAGGCGCTCGTGCGAATGCCTGGCGGGACATGAAGGTCTACAAGGATCACGTCTTCATTGTGGCCGATGGAGCCGGCGCGCACGGCATGCAGGTGTTTGACCTGACCCGGCTGCGCAATCCTGCGTCGATACCCACGGTGTTCACGGAGGACACAGTCTACAGAATGATCGGCAGCGCGCACAACATCGCGATCAACGAAGAAACAGGCTTTGCCTACGTGATCGGCGCCGGCGGCCCGAATGGATGCAACGGCGGCCTGCACATGGTCGACATCAACGAGCCTAAGGTGCCGGAGATGGTGGGTTGCTTCGGGGAGAGCCGAGTCGGGCGCGGCTACACGCACGACACGCAGTGCATTGTCTACGACGGCCCGTCCACAGGTTTTACCGGCCGCGAGATCTGCTTCAGCAGCAACGAAGCCGGCCTTAGCATTGCGGACGTGACGAACAAAGAGACCGTCAACGAGATCTCAGCGACCGGCTACCCGAACGTCGCCTACTCGCACCAAGGCTGGCTCAGCGAAGACCGGAAGTACTTCTACGCCAACGACGAAGGCGATGAGCGCTCCTTCGGGCTCCTGACGCGGACCATCATCTGGAACGTCGAGGACATCGAAGATCCATTCGTCACGGGCGAGTATTTCTCCTCCAACACTGCTATCGACCACAACCTGTACGTGATCGGGGATTTCATCTTCGAGGCCAACTACACCAGCGGCCTCCGCATTCTGGATGCATCCGACCCGGAGAACCTGCGCGAAGCCGCGTTCTTCGACACCATCCCGAACACGGATGCCCCCCGGTTCGATGGGGCCTGGAACGTGTATCCGTTTTTCGAGAGCGGCACGCTCGTGGTGAGTGGTGGTGCCGGCGTGTTCTTCCTCCAGCCCACCATCAACGGGCTCATCACCTCCAACGAGGCCGACGTACCGGCTGAGGCTCAGTTCATCACGGATCTCTACCCGAATCCTGGCCAGGGTCGCATCCAGATCGGCCTACAGTCGGATGAGCCGGGTGCCATTCGCGTGGCGGTCTACGACATCCAGGGCCGGCGCGTCGATCAACTTCTCGACAGCGTGTTGCCGGCCGGCGTCCATGCCCTCACCTGGGACACCGGCGATCTGCCCGGCGGCATCTACCTGGTCCAAGTCGAGGCCCAAGGACGCACGGAAAACCGGCGCGTGGTGGTGCAGTAGCGTGGTGTGTGGGTAGGTAGCGTGTAGCTACGTGTTCTTTGGATGGCGTGGTCTTGCAGGGATGCAGGGCCGCGCCATCTGCTTTTTTTGGGGACGCGTGATCCCTAGTGGATGAGTTTGGCACGTGAGCCAGTGCCGAGGTCTCTCGGCGGCACGCGTTGCGTGTGTTTTGGCGCTTGGCTGACTGGTCTCGGTGTAGGCGCTCCACCTTGATCGCGCTCACATGCTTTCCCATCCGATTGTCTCTCGGCAACCGCTCCTGGCGGTGTTGCTCCTTGCGTTCATCTACTGCCTTCCCGTAGCTGCACAAACAGGAGACCCGAATCGCGTCTACACCG
This sequence comes from Bacteroidota bacterium, assembly GCA_038749615.1. GTDB lineage: Bacteria > Bacteroidota > Rhodothermia > Rhodothermales > DATKEJ01 > JBCDHV01. The sequence continues at coordinate 3,138 of JBCDHV010000184.1, read as the reverse complement.
AAGCCGAACTCGATAACCCCACCGCTCCCAACCCGTATCTGGCCCTCTTACCCGAGGGCGCGACCGTGGACTGGAATTTTTGGGAGCAGAAAGCCCGGCTGGAGGGCCAGCGCCGAAAGGCACGTATGGGTAGCCTCATTGGGCGAGCCCGCACCATCAAGTATGCCGAGCAAGAAGGCAGCGCAAGCGGCCAGAACGATACCCAAGCCACAGCCGAAGTCATCTCCGGCTTCGGGCGAGGCCCAGGCGAGGACAACGATCTAGTCATCACCGGCCGCAATCCCAACCCAACCACGCCTTCGTCGATCCCCGAGAACGAAGGTACCGGAGACAATGGTGACATCAACAAAGCCATTCCCACCGGCCTAGCTGCCGGCGGCTACATCCGCTACAGCGGGCGCATTGGGGACGGTCCGTTTGGCTCTGACAATGGCGGCACCTCCGGCGACTACGACTTCTACGCCGTCTCCCTGGCCGCCGGCGAAAAGTTGACCGTCGACCTCCGGACGCCGGGCAGCTTCAATGGAGCCCTCACGGTGTACTCAGTCACGGGAGACGCATTGGCGAGCAACAACAGCTTTTCGGCCTCGTCGGCCAAATACCTTACGTACCGCGCCACTACCGCCGAGACGGTGTACCTCATGGTGCGCGGATTTGGGACAGGTGCCCAGTCTGATCCGTTCGACTCATCGTCTGGCGCCGGGATTGCCCGGGAAGGCACCTACGACCTCCGGCTCGGCCTGAACGGGTTGGATGTCGATTTCTACGCCGTCAGCCTCGATGCCGGCGATGTCCTCGGCGTCAGCGTGGATGCAACAGGGTTTTCAATCAGGGCCAGCGTTGAAATCTACGGGCCTGGGGGAAGCATCTACCAAGGCTCTAGCCAGGATCTTTCGTTCTTGTACGCCCCAAATTCGCCTCTACCGGGTGGCGACAATGCCGTTGCTGCTATCGTTGCCGATGTAGCCGGCACGTATGCAATTGAAATTGGAGACGTAGGGGCAGCGTACAGCGCAGAAGTGAGTGTGCGCGGCACAGGTATCGATGAGCAGCTAGCAAAAGCCCCAAACAAGCAAACACTCTTCGTCGACTTTGATGGGGCCACCATCGATGCACGGGACTTGTTCGGCCAGGGCAACCGTACGGCTACCCTCTCGCCGCTGTCGAGCTTTCTCGCGAACTGGGGCCTCAACGCTAGCGACGAGGATGCAGTCATCAACGCCATCCTCCAGTCGGTTACCGAGACGGTCAAGAATGACCTCGGCCGCTACGCCCCGACCAGTGGGCGATTCAACGTCGAGATCCTCAACAGTCGAGATCACGCCGACCCAGGTACCACGAACAACACGAGCCGGCTCATCGTCGGCGGTACGATTGCAGAGATCGGGTTCTCGACCATTGGCATCGCTCAGTTCATCGATCCGGGCAACTACGGCACCAATGACACCGCCGTGATCCTGCTCGATCTCCTCAGCGCCCCGGCCTCAGACCCGAACTCTCTCAACCAGTACAGCCTGAGTAACGGCGCGACGAAGATCGACCTGATCGGTACGGGTGTGGGGAATGTGGTCTCACACGAAGCCGGCCATTTTCTGGGTCTTTATCACACGGAAAACAGCAACAGCACGCCAAGCGTGATCGACCGAGGGGGTAATCTAGCCAACCTAGTCGGCGTTGGTGCCAACCGCATCTATGAGACGCCGCTAGACGACTTCGAAAACGGAACGGGCCCTGGTGGAGACGATGTCGATGTCGACCTGCTCGACGATGTCTACTCGGCTGCAGAGAGCCTGCGTGGCATCGAGCGGACGGCACCTATCGTTGCGTTTGGCCTCTTCTCACCTGAACCGCTGCCCGTCGAGCTGATCTCGTTCACGGTTACCACCGATGGGTTGGATGCCGTCCTCGCCTGGGCCACCAGCAGCGAAGTCGACAACGCCGGATTTTTTGTCGAACGTTTGGCCCTCGGCGGGGCGGATGAACCAGTGGGGAGTAGCGGGTGGACCGAGCTGGACTTCGTCGTGGGAGCGGGGACGTCGGTGGAGGAAGTTCGGTATGCGTACACGGTGACTGGGCTGAACCCAGGCGCGTATCGGTTTCGGCTCCGGCAGGTTGATTTCGATGGAGCGTTTGAATACTCCCCGGAAGTCGAAGCGGCCGTCGAGGTACCAGGTAGTCATCTGCTGACCGAGGCCTACCCGAATCCGTTCAACCCCCTGGCCACGTTCACGCTCGGCGTTGCGATCCGGCAAGACGTCCGGGTCGAGGTATTCGATGCTACCGGCCGGCGCGTTGCGCTTCTCCACGACGGAGAACTGAGCGCCAACACGATGTACACCTTCCGCATCGACGGGAGTGATCTGCCAAGTGGACTCTATCTCTACCGCGCCGTCGGCGAGCGGTTTGTATCGCCGGCGCAGCGCATCCTGTTGGTAAAGTAGTCCGATGTAGGGGACATGCCATGTCCGGGACATCGGCTCCTTTTTGCGCGATGCGTTCGAACGCAGAGGTATAAACCGCTGGTTCCGAGCAGAAAAGCCGCTCTGATGTAGGGGACATGCCATGTACCGGACATGGCATGTCCCCTACATCGAACCGCTACTGCACCACCATCCACTCGACGCGCCGGCGGTCAGCGGCGAGAGCTTCTAAGGCGTAGCGGCCGGCGGGAAGGCCATTCAGGGAGACCCACTGCTCGCTGGTGCCGGCTGGCAAATCCGAGGTCCAGGACCGGAGCACTCGGCCGGCCGTATCGACGATCCGCCATTGGATGGCAGCGGCACGGTCGAGCACGAGCCGCGTGCGGACGGCTTCGGTAGCTGGGTTTGGGAAGACACCGAACCCGAAGAGCACCGGTGTTTCTGCGTCGGTGCCCACGGCGGTAGGTAGGCCGAGTTCGGCGAGATCCTCGCCGGCCCGGCTGAGCAGCTGGGTGCGGTCGCACAAAGTCGTGGCGAACTCGCTGTTTAGGGTTCGGGCGTAGACGATGTACCGCTCGTCGAGGCGGAACGGGAAGCCACAGGCGGCCTCGTTGTCGGCTGTGGCAACGGTTATCTCCGTGGCCTCGACGCCTTTCCAGACCCCATCGACGGACATGCGGACGCGGAGGGTACCGTCTGAAACCCGTGCCTCCGTGAC
>JBCDHV010000183.1:0-7532 GCA_038749615.1 Bacteroidota bacterium | reverse complement strand
TGACCGGCGGCTGAGACTCCTGCTGGAACCGATACAAAGACAATGGCTGACATTAAAGAACTGGCCGAACAGCTGGTCAACCTGACCATCAAAGAAGCCAACGACCTCGCAACGCTCCTCGAAGAAGAGTACGGCATCAAGCCGGCCGCCGCGGCCGTCGCCGTTGCTGGCCCCGCCGCTGGTGGTGACGGTGCCGCTGCCGTCGAAGAGAAGACCGAATTCGACGTCGTCCTGACGGACTTCGGCGCCAAGAAGATCGGCGTCATCAAAGTCGTCCGCAGCGCAACGGGCCTCGGTCTCAAGGAAGCGAAAGAACTCGTCGAGAGCGTGCCAAGCGCGATCAAAGAGGCGCTGCCGAAAGATCAAGCCGAAGCCCTCAAGTCGGACCTCGAAGAGGCCGGCGCGACGGTCGAGCTCAAGTAGCCGCTCTGGCCTACACGGGTGTACGAGCCGGCCTCGATCCTTCGGGGCCGGCTTTACCGTTATTCGCGGGGCACTCCGGAACCCGCAGGGTGTAAGGCTGGTTGATTACCAGCTAACCATCCACCTAAGTCGCATCAAGGGGGAATACGCGCTTGGTTTCGCGCTTTCTGCACCGTTTGCACCACCCATTGATCCGCCACGTTGGCCGGCCTTTCGGTCCCGAACGTGTCGAGGTTGCCACGTCTGTACGGCACTTCCACACCGCCGCCACGTGTTTTTCATGCCCCGCGCCTGCCCCGGCTCCGAGGCCCCAGATGAAGTAGTGCCCGAACACCCACGTGGTGGATCGGGCGCTCGTACGTCCAATTAGCGCAAGGTACTCTATGTCGAAGACGAACGGCCAAGCCAAGGCCACTCGCTCAAGCTTTGCTCGCATCAACCCGATTCTGAATTACCCGGACCTGCTCGCTATCCAGATGCAGGCGTTCGAGGAGTTCGTACAAGAATTGGTGCCCCCCGATGAGCGCGAAGCAACGGGCCTCCAGCAAGTGTTCCTCGATCACTTCCCGATCCAGGACAGCCGCGAGCGCTACATGCTCGAGTTTGTCCACTACACGCTCGATCCGCCGAAGCACAGCGTCGAGGAATGTATTGCGCAGGGGCTTTCCTACGCCATTCCGCTGAAAGCTACGTTGCGGCTCTCCGCCCGCGAGGACGAGGACGAGGACGAGCCGGAAGAGGCCATCGAGCAAGACGTCTACCTCGGCGATCTGCCGTACATGACCGAAGGCGGCTCGTTCATCATCAACGGGGCCGAGCGTGTCATCGTCAGCCAGCTCCACCGGAGCCCAGGCGTGTTCTTCAACCAGAAAGAACACCCCAACGGCACGCAGCTCTACTCCGCACGGGTGATCCCTTTCCGCGGCTCGTGGGTCGAGTTTTCGACCGACGTGAGCAACATGATGTGGGCGTACATCGACCGGAAGAAGAAACTCCCGGTTACGACGCTCCTCCGCGCCCTCGGCTACTCCACCGACCGCGACATCCTCAACCTGTTCGGTCTCTCGGAGTCCGTGAAGGTCAAGACGGAGAAGCAATTCCAGAAAATCGTCGGCCGGCAACTCGCCACCAACCTGACGCTCGATCAGGTCGAAGAGGTGATCGACGAAGACACCGGCGAGGTGCTCGGTGAGCGCCGCACGCGGGAGGTCATCCTGCCGGCGACGCACCTCATGGAGGAAAAAGACTACGCCAAGATCGTCGATCTCGGCCTTGAAGAGCTGCTGCTCGTCAAGGAAAACACCGAGGACGACGAGATGGACCGGACCACGATCATCCAGACGATCAAGAAGGACCCGGCCCACGACGAAGGCGAAGCCCTCGAATACCTCTACCTTCAGCTTCGTGGCTCGGAGGCGCCCGACCTCGACACGGCACGGGGCATGCTCGACCGGCTCTTCTTCAGCGAAAAGCGCTACGATCTCGGCGATGTAGGCCGGTACCGGCTCAACAAGCGGCTCGGCCTAGACATCGATCTGTCTGTGCTGACGCTGACGAAAGACGACATCGTGGCAATGGTCCGCGAGTTGGTCAACTTGCAGAACGGCCGCAGCCACGTCGACGACATCGACCACCTGAGCAACCGGCGCGTTCGCACCGTCGGCGAACAGCTCGCCTCGCAGTTCTCGCTCGGTCTGGCCCGTATGGCCCGGACCATCAAGGAGCGCATGAACCTCCGCGATGCCGACAAGCTGACGCCGCAAGACTTGGTCAACGCCCGGACGATTTCGAGCGTGATCAATACGTTCTTCGGGACGAACCAGCTCAGCCAGTTCATGGATCAGACGAACCCGCTGTCTGAGCTGACGCACAAGCGGCGGATGTCGGCGCTTGGGCCGGGCGGTCTGACGCGGGAGCGGGCCGGCTTCGAGGTGCGCGACGTGCACTACACGCACTACGGCCGCCTCTGCCCGATCGAGACGCCGGAAGGCCCGAACATCGGTCTGATTTCCTCGCTCTGCGTTCACGCCAAGGTCAACGAGTTCGGCTTCATCGAGACGCCGTACCGCGTGGTCAAGAAAGGCAAAGTGACGAAAGAAATCGTTTACCTGAGCGCTGCCGAGGAAGACGGCTCGATCATCGCCCAGGCCAACGCGCCCGTCAACGACGACGGCACGTTCGGCTCGGACGCGATCAAGTGCCGGAAGCTCGGTGACTTCGTGATCGAGTCCCCGGACGTGATCCAGTTCATGGACGTCGCGCCGAACCAGATCGTGTCGCCGGCGGCCTCGCTGATTCCGTTTCTCGAGCACGATGACGCCAACCGCGCGCTCATGGGTTCGAACATGCAGCGCCAAGGCGTACCGCTTCTGCGGCCGGAAGCGCCGGTGGTGGGGACAGGCCTCGAAGGACGCGTCGCCCGTGACAGCCGCGCGCTGATCGTTGCCGAAGGTGCCGGCGTCGTCGAGCGTGTCGATGCCACCCGCATCGTGGTGCGCTACGATCAGTCGTCGGACGAGAAGAAGACCAGCTTCGGTGAGCCGACGAAGACGTACGAACTCGTCAAATTCCGCCGGACCAACCAGGACACGAGCGTCAACCAGAAGGCGGTCGTCAAGGTTGGGCAGCGCGTCGAAGAGGGCACGCTCCTCGCCGACGGGTGCTCGACGGACAATGGCGAACTCGCCCTCGGAAAGAACCTGCTCGTGGCCTTCATGCCGTGGCGTGGGTACAACTTCGAGGACGCCATCGTCATCTCCGAGCGCGTTGTCTCCGAAGACGTCTACACCTCGGTCCACATTCAGGAGTTCGAGCTCCAGGTGCGGGACACGAAACGGGGTGAGGAAGAACTCACGCGTGAGATTCCGAACGTCTCCGAAGAGGCCACCAAAGACCTCGACGAGACCGGCATCATCCGGATCGGTGCTGAGGTCAGCGCTGGCGACATCATCGTCGGTAAGATCACGCCGAAGGGCGAAACCGACCCGACGCCGGAAGAGAAGCTCCTCCGTGCCATCTTCGGTGACAAGGCCGGCGACGTGAAAGACGCCTCGCTCAAGGCACCTCCCGGCATGAACGGCGTCGTGATCGACACGAAGCTCTTCAGCCGGCGCAAGACCGACGCGCAGTCCAAGAAGCGGGACGAAGCCTCGCTCGCCGACATCGAAGGCAAATTCGACCGTGCCATCACGGATCTCAATGCCGATTTCTACGAGAAGCTGATCGCCATCGTTGGCGACAAGGTCTCGACCGGCATCAAAGACCGTGAGGGCCGCGTCATTGTAGGCGAAGGCGAAAAGCCGACGGCCGATTCGTTCCGAGGCTACAAGCCCCTCGACTGGATCACGACCCGCCCGATCTTCGAAGACAAGAAGACGAACAAACTCGTCCGCATGCTCTTCGACAACTACCGGCGCGAGTACACCAAGCACGAGGGCGAGCTCAAGCGCATCACCCACCGCATTCAGATGGGTGACGAGCTGCCTCCGGGCATCCTCCAGCTTGCCAAGGTCTACGTGGCCCGCAAGCGGAAGATGAAGGTCGGCGACAAAATGGCCGGCCGGCACGGTAACAAAGGCGTCGTGGCCAAGATCGTCCCGGTCGAGGACATGCCGTACCTCGAAGACGGAACGCCGGTCGACATCGTGCTCAACCCGCTGGGTGTGCCGAGCCGGATGAACCTCGGCCAGATCTTCGAAACGATGCTCGGCTGGGCGGCCAAACGCCTCGGCGTCAAGTTCGCCACCCCGGTGTTCGACGGCGCGAAAGTCGGCGACATCACGAAGGTGCTCGACGAAGCCGGTCTGCCGTCCGACGGCCGTATCCAGCTCTACGATGGCATGAGCGGCGAGCCGTTCGACCAGCGCACGACGGTCGGCTACATGTACATGCTCAAGCTGAGCCACCTCGTCGATGACAAGATGCACGCCCGGAGCATTGGGCCGTACAGCCTCATCACCCAGCAGCCGCTCGGCGGTAAGGCCCAGTTTGGCGGCCAGCGTTTTGGGGAGATGGAGGTCTGGGCGCTCGAAGCCTACGGCGCGGCCAACGTGCTCCAAGAGATGCTGACCATCAAGTCAGACGACGTGCAAGGCCGCTCGAAGGTGTACGAGGCCATCGTCAAGGGCGACAACCTGCCCGAGCCGAACGTGCCCGAGAGCTTCAACGTGTTGACCCGAGAGCTGCAGGGCCTCGGGCTGGAAGTCAAGATTGAGTAGCCGACCGGCCGGCGGCTGGGCTTTTTCGGCCGCCGGCATCCGGTTCCCTGACGTGCTACTCTCACGATCAAGCAGTTACAGCTAATGGCGTACGCGAAACCGCAAAAAACCGTCCGTAAGAGCTTCCAGTCCATTACCGTCTCGCTCGGCTCTCCCGAGAGCATCCTCGAGCGCAGCTACGGTGAAGTCCTGAAGCCCGAGACGATCAACTACCGCAGCTTCAAGCCGGAAAAAGACGGCCTCTTCTGCGAGAAAATTTTTGGCCCGGTCAAAGACTGGGAGTGCCACTGCGGCAAATACAAGCGCATCCGCTACAAGGGTATCATCTGCGACCGCTGCGGCGTCGAGGTGACCCAGAAAGCGGTCCGGCGCGAGCGCATGGGCCACATCACGTTGTGTGTGCCGGTGGTGCACATCTGGTACTTCCGCAGCGTGCCGAACAAGATCGCCCACCTCCTCGGCATGAAGTCGAAGGACCTGGCGAAGATTATTTACTACGAGAACTACGTCGTCATCCAGCCCGGTTCTGCCGGCGAGCTTGGCCTCGAAGAAGGGCAGCTCCTGAGCGAAGACGAGTACTACGAAGTGCTCGGCCAGGTGCGGGAAGACAACAACCGGCTCGATGACAGCGATCCGGAGAAGTTCATCTGCGCGATCGGTGGCGAAGGCGTCGAAATGATGCTGAAGCGGCTCGATCTCGAAGGACTTGCGCAGTCGCTGCGGTTCCAGATCCGCACCGAGACCAGCCAGCAGCGCAAAGCCAACGCGCTGAAGCGCCTCACGGTGGTCGAAGGCTTCCGGGCAGCCAACCGCAAGATGATCAACCGCCCTGAGTGGATGGTGATGCGCGTCGTGCCGGTGATTCCGCCGGAACTGCGCCCGCTCGTCCCGCTCGAAGGCGGCCGGTTCGCCACGTCGGACCTGAACGATCTCTACCGCCGCGTCATCATCCGCAACAACCGGCTGAAGCGGCTCATCGACATCAAAGCGCCTGAGGTCATCCTCCGCAACGAAAAGCGGATGCTTCAGGAAGCCGTCGATAGCCTGCTCGACAACAGCCGGAAGGCCAACGCCGTCCGGAGCGACAGCAACCGCGCGTTGAAGTCGCTCTCCGACATGCTGAAAGGCAAGCAGGGCCGGTTCCGGCAGAACCTGCTCGGTAAGCGGGTCGACTACTCCGGCCGTTCGGTGATCGTCGTCGGTCCCGAACTCAAACTGCACGAGTGCGGCATCCCGAAAGAGATGGCCGTCGAGCTCTTCAAGCCGTTCATCATCCGCAAGCTCATCGAGCGCGGCATCGTGAAGACGGTCAAGAGCGCGAAGAAAGTCGTGGACCGCCGTACCACGGACGTGTGGGACATCCTCGAGAAAGTCGTGGATGGTCACCCTGTGTTGCTCAACCGGGCACCCACGCTGCACCGCCTCGGCATCCAGGCCTTCCAGCCGGTGCTGATCGAGGGCAAAGCCATCCGGCTCCACCCGCTCGTCTGTACGGCCTTCAACGCCGACTTCGACGGGGACCAGATGGCCGTCCACGTGCCGTTGAGCAACGATGCGCGTCTGGAAGCCATGATCCTCATGCTTTCCAGCCACAACATCCTCAGCCCGGCGCACGGCGGCCCCATCGCGGTGCCGAGCCAGGACATGGTGCTCGGGATGTACTACATCACGAAGGCCCGCTCTGGCGAGAAAGGCGAAGGCATGCGCTTCTCCTCCACGGATGAAGTGATTCAGGCCTTCGACCAGGGCATCGTGGCGCTCCACGCCAAGATCCAGCTCCGCCACGAGACAGGCGTCACCGTCGACACGACCGTCGGGCGCGCCATCTTCAACGAGATCGTGCCGAACGAAATCGGCTACGTGAACGAGGAGCTGACCAAGAAGAACATGCGCTCGATCATCGGGCGGATCTTCAAGGCGACGGGCTTCGCGAAGACGGCCAAGTTCCTCGACGATCTCAAGGACATGGGCTTCTCCCGCGCGACGCTGGGCGGCCTGTCGTTCTCCGTGGCCGACATCGTGGTGCCGGACGCCAAGGAAAAGCTCGTCGAGCAAGCGCAAGACGAAGTCGAAGACATCCGCGCGCAGTGGGAGCAAGGCTTCATCACGGAAAACGAGCGCTACAACCAGGTCATCGACGTCTGGAGCCGGACGAACAACATGGTCTCCGAGGTGCTCTTCAACGCCCTCAAGGACGACAACGAAGGCTTCAACGCCATCTACATGATGGCCGACTCCGGTGCCCGGGGCTCGCGTGAGCAGATCCGTCAGTTGGGCGGGATGCGGGGTCTGATGGCCAAGCCGCAGAAGAGCCTCTCAGGCTCGGCCGGCGAGATCATCGAGAACCCGATCATCTCCAACTTCAAAGAAGGGCTGTCGGTGCTCGAGTACTTCATCTCGACGCACGGTGCCCGGAAAGGTCTGGCGGACACGGCCCTCAAGACGGCCGATGCCGGCTACCTGACCCGCCGGCTCTGCGACGTGGCGCAAGACGTCACCGTCACCGAGCACGATTGTGGCACGCTTCGTGGCATCCGCATCTCCGCGCTGAAGGACAACGAGGATATCGTCGAACGTCTCGAAGACCGCATCCTGGGCCGCGTGTCGGTGCACGATGTGGACGACCCGCTGACGGGCGAGCGCATCGTCGACTCCAACGAGTTGATCACTGAAGACGTTGCCCGCCGGGTGGCCGAGACTTCGATCGAAGAAGTCGAGATCCGTTCGGCACTCACGTGCGAGAGCCAGCGTGGGATTTGCGCCCTCTGCTACGGCCGCAACCTGGCCAATGGCCGGCTTGTTGAGGTCGGCGAGGCCGTCGGGATCATCGCGGCACAGTCGATTGGTGAGCCGGGTACGCAGCTGACGCTTCGGACCTTCCACATCGGTGGA
>JBCDHV010000182.1:0-7565 GCA_038749615.1 Bacteroidota bacterium | reverse complement strand
GGCCGGCTTGGCGGATCATCTGATGATCTAGTGTACCCGAGAGGCGGCTGCTGGGCGCCGGTTGCGTACGACGGCTTAAACTTTCGGGCGTAGAAACCGCCGCAATGAGCGGACTCAGATCAAGGTGCTTGGCCTTGGGGTGCGTGATGTCTTCCCGAACGCTGAGCTTATCGACCCGCCCGACTAGGTCTTCGACAGTCCGCACGCCCAAGCGAGCCATGATCTGCCGGACCTCTTCGGCGACGAAGTGGAAGTAGTTGATAACGTGCTCGGGCTGACCTTTGAACTTGGCGCGGAGCCGTGGATCTTGCGTCGCAATACCGACGGGGCACGTGTTGAGGTGGCACTTCCGCATCATGATGCAGCCCATTGCGATAAGGGGTGCCGTGGCAAATCCAAACTCATCGGCCCCAAGCAACGCCGCGAGAACGACATCGCGTCCCGTCTTTAGCTTCCCGTCGCATTCGATCTGGACACGCTCGCGCAGGCCATTCAGCACGAGGGTCTGGTGCGTCTCCGAAAGGCCGAGCTCCCACGGCAAGCCGGCATGCATGATGGACGTGCGGGCGCTCGCTCCCGTCCCACCGTCGTAGCCGCTGATGAGAATGAGGTCTGCGCCGGCCTTCGCCACGCCGGCCGCGACGGTCCCGACGCCGGCTTCAGCGACCAGCTTGACGCTGACGGCCGCCGTAGGGTTGGCGTTTTTCAGATCGAAGATGAGTTGCGCCAGGTCTTCGATCGAATAAATGTCATGGTGTGGTGGCGGCGAGATCAAGCCCACGCCCGGGGTCGAGTGCCGGGTCTTGGCAATCCAGGGCAGGACTTTCTCGCCTGGAAGCTGTCCACCCTCACCGGGTTTTGCGCCCTGAGCCATTTTGATCTGTATCTCATCCGCGCTAGCTAGGTAGCCGATGGTCACCCCGAAGCGGCCGGACGCGACCTGCTTGATCCGGCTCCGGCTCAGACTGCTCGTGGCGTAGCGCTCAGGAGCTTCGCCTCCTTCGCCGGTGTTGCTCTTTCCTCCCATTCGGTTCATCGCCACGGCCAACGTCTCATGCGCCTCGCCGCTGATCGACCCGTACGACATCGCGCCGGTCTTGAACCGCTGCACGATGGAGGTCCACGGCTCAACCTCTTCGACAGGTACAGGTTCGGATGCTTCGACGAGGTCGAGCAGGCCGCGCAGCGCACCTGACGCACGGCTATGGCCGTTGACGCGGTCGGCGAACTGCTGGTACGTCGTCTCATCGCCTTTGCGGACCGCATGCTGGAGCCGGGCGATGGTCATGGGATCGAGCAAGTGACGTTCCTCGCCTTGGCGCCAGTGGTACATACCGCCGGCATCGAGCTTTGGTGTGCCCACTGCTCCGGTGTGCGCATGCGCCCGCTCGTGCCGAAGCCGCGTCTCCTGTTCGATCACGTCCAGCCCGATGCCACCGAGCCGTGAAACAGTACCCGTGAAGTAGCGCTCGATCACCGCCTCGGCGATCCCGACGGCCTCGAACAGCTGAGCGCCCCGGTAGCTCTGGATGGTCGCGATGCCCAGCTTCGACATGACCTTCAGCAGGCCGGCATCCGAAGCTTTCAGGTAGTTCGCTTCAGCATCAGAAAATCCGTACGTCACGCCCAGAGCCGCGGCCGTTTCTAGCGCGAGATAGGGATGCACGGCATCGCAACCGTATCCAATCAGCGTGGCCAAGTGATGCACTTCACGCGCATCGCCCACCTCCACAATCAAGCTGCAGCGATGCCGCAGCCCGGCCCTGAGCAGAGCATGATGTAAGGCCGCTCCGGCTAGAAGAGACGCACAAGCCATTCGATCTGGCCCGGCTGCCCGGTCTGAGACAACCAGCAGTTCAGCGCCGGCCTTCACGCACGCAACCCCAGACTGCACCAGGCGCTCCAGAGCCGACTCCAGAGACTCGTTCACCCTGAACGTAGCGTCCAGCGTTTGAACCAGGAACGGAGACGCGAGAACCTGGGCAAACCCTCGGCGGCTCAGCACCGGCGATTCGAGAAACAACCGGCGCGCCTGTTGGGGCGTCACCTCGTCGACGCGCCCGGCTGGGCCGAGCCACGTGTAGAGCGACGTCATCGCCTGTTCACGGATGGCATCGAGGGGCGGGTTGGTGACCTGAGCGAAGCGCTGCTTGAAGTAGTCGAACAGCGGCCGGGCTCGGTCGGAGAGGACAGCTAAAGGCGTATCGTTCCCCATCGACCCGACGGCTTCTTTCCCCTTCTCGGCCATGGGCCGGATGAGCAACTTCAGCTCTTCCTCCGTATACCCATGCCGCCGTTGCTGCGTGATGCGCTCATGCTCGGTCAAACCCGGAGCCGGCGTTTGGTCTGGAAGGTCGTCCAGCGAGAGTTGGTGTTCGTCGATCCACTGCTCGTAGGGGTGCTGCCGGCACAACTCGACCATCCACTCGGATTCTGGGACGATGCGGTGCTCGTCGAGATCGACCAGCAGCATGTCACCCGGGCGGAGCCGGCCTTTCTCCGTGGCGCGTTGATCGAGATGGGGAAGCGTCCCGGTTTCCGAACTCACGACGAGTACGCCGCCTTCGGTGAGCGTGTAGCGCGTGGGACGCAGGCCATTTCGGTCTAGAATAGCGCCCACGTATCGGCCGTCGGTGAACAGCACACTGGCTGGGCCATCCCACGGCTCCATGAGGCCGGCGTGGTAGCGGTAAAACGCCCGCTGCTCATCCTGAAGGCCAGAATCGTGCTCCCACGCGGCTGGGATCATCATCCGAGCTGCGTGATGCAAGGGCCGCCCAAGAAACCACAGCAGCTCCATCGCCTCATCGAGGCTCTGCGAGTCGCTGCCGGCCTCATCAAGTACAGGGCGAAGGAGGTCAGCATGTGGGCCATCGAGTAGCGCCGCGCGCGCGCGCGTCCACACGCGGTTTCCGGCAACCGTGTTGATCTCCCCATTCTGGCAAAGCCGGCGGAACGGCTGGGCGAGGGGCCACCGGGGAAGCGTGTTCGTGCTGAACCGAGCGTGAACGATCGCTACAGAGCTCTCGAAGAGGGGATTGTTCAGGTCAGGATAAAACGCAGCCAGTTGGTCTGGCCTCAGCATGCCCTTGTAGACCAAGGTCTGAGCCGAAAGACTAGCGACGGTTAGACCTGCCCGTTCGGCGCGCCGCCGGAGAAGGTAGAGCGCACGCTCAAGCTGGCCGGTAGCAGAGAAAGACGAGCTGGCACGCTCGACGAACACTTGCCAAACGGAAGGCATTCCTGCACGGGCCGTTTCACCGATCTGCTCAGGGTACGTGGGGACGAGACGCCAGCCGAGTACGCGAAACCCAGAAGCCTCAGCAGCCTGTTCGAACCGCTGCTGTTCCGCGGCCCGGTCTGTTACCTCTGAAGCGAGAAACAGCATGCCCAGGCCATACTGGCCGGCCCGCGGCAGTACGATGCCCTCAGCGCCGGCGGCATCCGCGAGAAAGCGATGCGGAAGCTTGGTGAGCACGCCGGCTCCATCGCCAGAGGCCGCATCTGCTCCTACGCCGCCCCGATGTGCAAGTCGGTTAAGGAGCCGAAGCCCATCATGTACGACGGCATGCGTAGGTTCATCGTCGAGCCGGCAAACGAGCCCAACTCCGCAGTTATCGTGTTCGAAACCGGGGCGGTAGAGGGTGGCCGGGCGGGCAGAGCGCGGATCCATCAGCGTCGGTTAGAGAACCGGTCGCTTGGCTCGATGGATGACGTGCGGGGAAGGAAGAAGTGGGAGCGGTACGACCGGAGAAGTGAGTGCTACCGTCGGATACAGGCGGTAGACAAAGACGATCGCCGCAGATCTGCTGTGCGCACACGCCGGCCACCGTATGGTGCTGTGCTGGCGGCAACAAGGGCAAGGACGCACATGACGAAGCGAGATTAAGGCGAATACTTAAATAGAATAAAGCATGAACCCGCTTCTCTGTCAATACTCCTAACTTTTCAAGGCTGACGCCCCCATAGCCTAATCTGTTTAGATGGAAGCGCTTCGAGTTTAATTTCGACTTTCCGGAAGCGATCCCGGGTTTAGAAAGTTTGCCGTCTAGCCGGGTTCGGTCTACTTGCTAAGGGTAAAATTTTTTCTTCAGGAAGCGCTTTTTTGGTGGGGTCGGACCCCCTTCACAAAACGCAGATGCATACACCGCTGGCATTATATATCAACGGGTTAGGCTCGCTTTGGAAGGGGGTCCGACCCCATTCATGCTACCTTGACATAGCCCGCTGCCGATTTCGCTGCAGCACGTGGACACCCGGGTCTACCACCACGCGTGCCGGCTCGAACGGTACGGTCCAGGTCAGCGTCTCGGGCTGGCCTGGATGCAACGTGTGCACGGTCGATGCGGTCTCTCCGTCGGCTTCGACGGCGATCTCGACCGGCACGGCACCAGTTCCGATGTTCTCGGCCTCGACGGTTACCTGCCAGCCATCTGGTCCCTCGGTCACCTCGAAGTCTGACAAAGTGTACTCGGGCAGAACGACCTGGTCAAACCAGGTGTCCAGAAAGACCTCAAAGCCGGCGGAATCCGAGGCCACACCACGCATGGTCACGAGAAAATCGTCGAGCGTGGGCCGGCGCTCGGCGGTGTGGATCGCGTAGGTATCCGCAAACCGGCGAAGCCCGGCACTCATCGCCTCTCGGCCGAGGTGCTGATCCATCATCCAGAGCACCCATGGGCCTTTGTCAAAGAGGACCGTGAAGACATCGCCGGACTCCGCCAACGGCGCCTCGTTCGTCCGCCGGCGCTCGGCGTAGGAGGCTTCCATCAACCGGGCAAACTGCCTGCGGGACTCGTCGCCACGGACGGTCTCGTGCAAACGCAGCGTGGCGTACTGAGCCATCGACTCGAGCAACACGTCGGCACCGGGGGTTTCTGCGGCGCTGATCAGGTTGCCCCACCATTGGTGCGCGGCTTCGTGTGCGGTCACGCTGAACGCCGGATCGGCAACATCCGTCCGGCCGGCTAGGAAGCCCAGCCCTTCGGAGAACGAAATGTTCGTCGCGAAGCCCTGCGCAAGCGTGACTTCGTTCGGAAACTCGCTCAGCCGCAGGTCTGACCACGGATACGGCCCAAACCACTCGGCGTAGTGCTCACGGGCTCCGGAAAGAGCATCGAGCATCCGGCCTACGTTCGCACCGTGCTCAGGATGGTAGTACACAGCCACGCCATCGCGTTCGGCTACGGCCCACTGGCCGGCCAGAACGTTGATCGCGCTCACCGGCACATCACTGCGCCACACAGCCGTTCGCTGTCCATCGCTAACCACCTCCTCAACCTTGTTGCCCAGGGCATTTACCGTGTACGAGGACGGCGCCTCGACGGTAATCTCCGTCGTGTACAGAACGGGCGGAGCCGTCTGCGCTGAGGAATCGACAGGCGCTTCGTAGTCCTCGGGCCGGCCGATGGAGTTCACGAAGCCTGGAACCGGCAGGAAGTCGTTGCGAAGGGTATGCAGGACGGTGCCCGAGGGCAGTACGAACTGCTCATTGCCACCGCCGCGCTTCGAGAAGCCGTCGGGATACGTCCCCGTGTACGCAAATCCAACTCGGACCGTGTCTCCCGCTAGCAGTGGAGCTGGCAGGTCCAGAACATGCAAACCAGAGCGGTTTTCGACGTCGATGTCCTCGCCTTCGAGACTCCATGCCACGGTTCCAAAGCTCCGTTTGACCGTGAACGGCAGACGCTGCATCGGTGCGCCCGTCTCGTTGACGAGCGTGTACTCGCCAGCGATGTCGGCCTGGCCGGCTTCGGGGCGAAGTGTCATCGAAAGATCAACGTGCCGGCGTGCAGGCGGCTCGATAGCGGACCAGGTCTCGGCATTCATCTGCCAATATGCGTCCTCGAACGCCTCCGCCGCCGCTCCATCATGGCCTGCGCGGATGCCCAGCGCCAGATAACTGCCGGCGAGCACGGGCACGAGAGCCACGGGGGCCAACCGAAGCGCAAACCGGCCCAGATTCGCCGGCTGAAGGCGGTCGAAGGTTCGCGTGCGGTCTCGCTCCGTCCGTGCAAACGTCCATCCGGCGAGCACGGCGAGCACCCCACCCAAGCCAACGACCAGCACGCGGTTCAACACGAGTGGCGTCCGGTGGGCTTCGAACACACCGAGATCACTCCACCGCAGTGCACTGCCTACCGTCCAGTTGGTCAACCACGTCGTGTTTCCGGTCAACATGGCAAACAAGGACAGA
This sequence comes from Bacteroidota bacterium, assembly GCA_038749615.1. Lineage (GTDB taxonomy): Bacteria > Bacteroidota > Rhodothermia > Rhodothermales > DATKEJ01 > JBCDHV01. The sequence continues at coordinate 1,369 of JBCDHV010000182.1, read as the reverse complement.
CCGAGCACGAGCAAGCCGATCGCGTATGCCGCGTACCGATTGCGGAACAGAGCAACCAACAGGAGCGAGAACGCGCCCCATGCGAACAGCGTCGGCGTTACGATCCCGCCCCAGACGATCAGGAAGGGCATCACTTCGACGCCGGCTCCACGTACAGCAACCAGCACGGCGCCCAACAGGATGCACGCCATCAGGATCAACCCGACCAGCACACTGCTAGCCAGCACTTTTCCGGTGAGCAGGGCACTCGTCCGCATGGGTGCGGCATACAGGATGGCATCGAAGCGCGCCCCTCGGTCGCGTTGCACAGACTCGACCAAGACGAAGAGCAGAATCAAGCACAACACATACGACACGAGCGACAGCGTTTCCGTTGCCAAAACGCCGGCCGTTAACCGCACCGGTGCTCCGACGACTTGGGACGACATCGCGAAGTCCAGCACGGTCATCAGGAGCACGGCACCGAACAGGTACACCGCTGGCTGTGCCCGCAGCTCACGCAGCTCGGCTTTCAGCACCGGCCAGACACTCGCCCAGAATCCCGGCTTTTCCTGCATCATGCCGAGGTCACGCAGCGAGCCAAACCGAGCCGCCTTCCCTGCCGGCACCACGGCCTTCCGCCGCTGCCAGAGCGACGATAACCGGAACCGGCGTGCCGGCTTGACGGCCAGCACGTGCTGGCTGTAGTGCCGGACGGAAAAGGCAACCGCCAACGCTGGCAGACCGAACGCAACCAGCCGGCTCGCCCAGAACACGGCGTCGTACGGCATCGAAGACGTGTTGTAGTACGTCATGTCGTGCCCCGCTGAGAACACCGCCTGCCGCAACCAGCGCAGACCGGACGGGTCAGCAACCATCAGCGCTTGCTCTGCGAACGCCGACAATCCGGTCAGCGGCATCGAGTTGAACAGGTTCACCGTCACGAAAAAGAGCGCGGTAGGCACCGTGTACACCACCAGCGGCCGGCGAGACCATTCCCCAACTGCAAACGCCAGCCCCGCCGAGAACGTGACGCTCGGCAAGCCGAAGAGCAGCATCGGTTCGATGAAGTTTAGCAGGTCGAACGGACCTCTGACGCTGTTCTGATTCCACGCGGGTGCAATCTGGGCAAACCAGAGCAAGATCATCACATGAGCAACTAGCGCCAGGCCAAGCGCCCCCATCACACCGGCAAACTTGCCAACGACATATTCTGCCGATGTCATAGGGGTGGCACGTAGAAGTTCTGTGATCCGTTGCTCGTCATCCCGGATGATCGACAAGCCGGCCATGATGGCCGCAAAGAACGTGTACAGGAAGAACGTCAGCATCGCGAAGCTGCTGGCTATCGCGAAGACCGAGTTGATGAACGGTTCTGGATCGTCAGCCG
>JBCDHV010000181.1:0-7602 GCA_038749615.1 Bacteroidota bacterium | reverse complement strand
TCGTACGGGACCGTCCGCGGGAGCCGGTTCTGGCTCGTGTAAACGGTGGGGGTGTACTCGTACGTGCGGCGCGGAGAATTCGAGACGCCGACGATGATGATCGGCTCGATGTCGCCGGCCTCGATCATGCGCTGGGCCGTCTCGTCCATGCTCCACTCGGAGCCGGCCGCGGAGGCGTCGAAGATGTTCTGCCCGTCGTGCATGTAGAAGACCGGGTACCGCCGCTCCGTGTCTTCCGCATAGCCAGGGGGAAGGTAGACGAAGACCTGCCGGCCCTCGAAATCGCCGTACGAAAACCCACTATGCCGTTCGATGGTCCCGGTGAACGTCGGCTCGATGTCGTCTGGCGGAGCGTTGTAGGCTCGCTTTACGTCGACGATGCGCCCGCCGAGGCTGAAGGTTCGGTTTCGGCCGTCCTCCCATCCGCCGTTTTGTCCTGGGAGTCCTTCGACCTTGAACTTGTGCGGCACCAGTTCCGGGTCTGGCCGGTTGAGCGCAAAGACGACCGTGGCCGTGTAGAGCCCGTCGCCGGCCGGCTCGGCGAGGGTGGTTTGATCCCAGGAGAGCGGTACCCGCCCGCCACGGATACCCACCTCGTGCACGTCGGGGTTGAACCAGCCGGCGCGGATGGGTTCGGACATGTCGATCTCGAACCGGACAGTGGTAGTTTGCCCGGTTGCCGTGTGCGCAACGAAGAGCACAGGCAGGACAAAAAGACTCCAGACGGCGAGTCTGCAGAGAAGGCGGCGCATGGGGAAGCGTCGGTTGGGTGGTTGTTGGTTGGAGGCGCGACGGGAATAGTACACACCCAACCAACAACTCCCTAGCCACCCAACCCACGAAAAAAGCGCCACCGGCAACAAGCCGATGGCGCTCTGTCAGAAGGCGGAGAAGGGGGCGGTACCTGACACCCCAGCATGTAGCTGCATCCCACCCGATTGTTACAGACAAACGTAAATGGGGTGTCAGGTACGTTGACCCAACTCCAGAACTGAGCGGCCGTCTCGGCGAACCGTTGGGCGCTGCCCCGTTCTGTCTAGTAAGGCACCGACTGGCCCTGTTTTCTGTCATCGATTCTGGAAAAAATATCAGTTTGAGACGGAATTGGGTCGCTAAGGTCTTGTCAGACAAACTCTTACAAGAGGAGAAAAAATGAGGCTCTGAGAGAGAATGATGGGCAGTTCGGAATGCATGAATGGGTACTAATCCAACGAAAAAGCCTGGATGGCCCCATCGTTCAAGCCTATCGCCAACCCCGGATGGCGCCTCGCCCAGCCCTATCGCTGACCCCGTACAGACGTTGCATGCAACGTCTCGGCAGGCCACCGCCACGTCTGGAACAAACCGCAGCCCCGTTCCATTCACCCCAACGCCTCACCCGGCTCGGACAAACTCGGATCCCCTGCTGCTGAACCTGCGACGCGCGCCCCGTCTCCCCGCGCGCACATCGCGTCTCCCCACGCACACCTCGCCGGCTGTCAAGGACCGGCGCTACCTCATCTCCATGGAAACCCGCCAGGACGTTACCCAGCTGCTCTCCCAGCTTCGGGCCGGCCGCCGTGAAGCGTTCGACGAGTTGCTCGACGTCGCCTACGCTGATCTCCGGCAACTCGCCCGCCGCCACCTCAACCGGGAACGCGCCGACCACACCCTGAACGCGACGGCCCTCGTCCACGAAGCATACCTGCGCCTCGTCGACTATCGCGACCTCGCCTGGAACGACAGGACGCATTTCTTTGCTGTGGCTGCGCAGGCCATGCGCCGCGTGCTCTCGAACTACGCGCGCGACCGCAACGCGCAGAAGCGCGGCGGCAAACAGGCTCGCGTCACCCTCCACGACGACGATGTTAAACAGGAGCACAGCTTCGAAAACATCATCGCGCTGGACGATGCCCTCAAACAGCTCGAAGCCGTAAACGAACGCGCCTGCCGGATCGTCGAGTGCCGTTTCTTCGGCGGGCTCACCGTCGATGAAACCGCTGAGGCGCTGGGGATCTCCCCCGCCACAGTCGCCCGAGATTGGCGCATGGCCCGTGCTTGGCTCAAACGCGAGTTCCGGCGATAGGACTGTCTATTCCTCTCCGGAGGCCTCGTAAAGGGCAGCTAGGTTGCGCTGGGCGCGGAGGGTTTCGTAGTGCTCCGGTTGCCAGAGGGCCAGGGCGTTGTAGGCGTCCTGGAGCAGGCCGGCGGCGTCATCCAGGCGGTTGGCACGGGTGAACAGCGCGCCGAGCGCACTGGCTGCCATGTGCCGGCGAGGCGATTCTGGATCGAGGGTGGTGTAGGTGGCCAGGGCTTCGTCGAGGAGGGGCGCGGCGTCGCTAAGACGGTTGGTTTGCATCAGCAGTCGTCCGTACGGAAGCAATAGGTTGGCGAGGGCTGGTGTGCCGGGCTCGAACTTGTCTCGCGACAGTTGGCTGGCACGCTGGAAGGTCTGGCCGGCGAGTGCTGCCCGATCTAGGTCGGTGAGTACGCTCCCGTAGCCGATGATCGCCGGGACGAGGTGGACGTTCTCCTGGCCGTACACCCCTTCGAGCCGGCCGAGCGCATCCGTAAACAGCGTGGCAGCGGGCTCGAGATTGCCTCTTGCGTGAGCGGCTTCCGCGCGGAGCCGCAGCGAAGCTCCCAGGAGCGGATGAGCGGAGGGCAACCGGTTCTCAAACGATGTGAAGGTGTCGAGCGCCAGGGAATCGGCGCGCTCCGCGTTCCCCGTAGCCAGAGCAAGGGCAGCCAGGTCGTTGGCGCTTTCGCCGACGAGCGGATGGCTCCGGCCGTACTGGTTGCGCCGGCGCTCGTACACTCTGGTGAGGACTTCGGTCGCTTCTGTGAGGACGCCGCTTGCCGTGTAGAGCCGGCCCAACCGTGCAGCCGCCTCGACAGTTACCGGATGCCCTTCCCCGTACACGCGGCGGAACACGGAGAGCGCGGCTTGCAGATGCAGCTCCGCCTCCCCATAGTCTCCCCGCAGCATGCGGGTCGTGGCGAGGTTGCTCAGCGTCCGTGCGTAGAACGCATGTTGAGTGCCCATGGCGTCGCGCTGGGCTGTCAAGGCGTCGCGGAGCAAGGTCTCGGCTTCTTCGATGCGTCCCTGGCGCGACCGGACGAGCGACAGGTCGTTGACGAGCAGCGGTACTTCCGGATGGGTGTTGCCGAACCGCATCCGGTGCCGGTCGATCAAGTCTGAGAGCGTACGCTCGGCCGCCGCAAATTCGTTCCGGGCGAGTTGAGCGAGCGCGAGATCGTGCAGGAGCGGATAGGTGCTGACGTGGTTTTCGCCGCGTACCGTGTGATAGACCTCCAGGGCCTCCCGGTACCCGGTTTCGGCCTCGGCGTATCGGCCCTGGGCTGCATCGAGCCGGGCCATGTAGTGCATTGTCCGGGCCACGCTCGTGTGCAGGGTGCCGTACAGGTCTGTTTGCAGCGCGAGCGCGTGTTCGAGCAGCCCCTCGGCCGTGTCGAAGGCGCCTCGTTCGATGAGCAGGTCGGCCCAGGCGGTCTCGGCGTCGGCGACGCTGCCGAGGCGGACGTTGATCAGATTGGGCTCGCGTTCGAAGAGCCGGGTGAAGAGTGATTCGGCCTCGGCCGGCTGGCCGGCTCGTGCGCGTGCAACGCTGAGGTCGACGAGCACCGGCAGCGTTTCGCCTCGGCTGTCCCCGGTGAGCCGGCGTTGCATCGACAGGGCCGAGTCGAGCTGGACGGCCGCCTCGGCATAGCGCCCCTGGTCGATGTAGAGTTGGCCGAGGTCGGACAGGCTGGAGACGAGGTCGAGCTGGTCGCCCTCGAACCGGCTCCGGCGGATCGTAAAAGCGCGCTCGAAATACGGCTGTGCCTTCTCGAATTCCCCGAGCCGGCGGTGGACGCGCCCCAAGACGCTCAGCATCTCGGCCTGCACTTCCGGCTGGTCCCGAAGCGATGTCTCGATCCGCTCGGCCCCTTGTTCGAGCAATTCTGCCGCCGTCACCGATTCGCCCCGAAGCTGCCCGACGTTCGAGACTTCGAACACTTCCATCAGAAAGTCTCGGATCTGCGTGGCCTTCTGCTCGCCGAGCATCGCTCGGTCCCGCTCGGCGGCTACTTCGTCGACGTATGCCCTCGATTCCGCATTCGACTGGATCAGCACGCCCACCAACAGCGCGACGAGGCCCAGGATGAGCGAAAACGCGCCCACGCCGACCTTGTGGCGCTGGATAAACTTCCCAGACCGATACAGCGCCGAGTCTTCCCGTGCGCGGATCGGCAGGCTGGCGAAGTAGCGCTCGATGTCTTGCTTCAGCCCTTCAGCTGACCGGTAGCGCCGCGACGGCTCTTTTCGCAGTGCCATCTGGACGATCGTGTCGATGTCGCCCGTGAGGGTGCGGATTAGCCGTTCTGGCCGTGTGCTGCGCTGGATGGCAACGGATTCTGGCGTGACCGTCACCGCCTCGCCGGCAAACGTCAGCTCATCGATCCGGTGGACGGCCTCGCTGGGGCGGAGCGGGTCGTGCTCGCACACCAACCGCTCGATCTCGCTCGGGATTTGCGTCGCCGTGACGCGGTAGGGCCGGTGCCCAGTGAGCAGTTCATAGAGGATGACGCCGAGCGCGTAGACATCGGTGGCCGTCGTGATCGAAGTGCGGCGGATCTGCTCCGGAGCGGCGTACTCGGGCGTCATCACCCAGAGGCCCTTGCGCGTCGGGGGCATCGCGTAGGCGGCCCGGCTCTGGTTGAGCAGCTTGGCGATGCCAAAATCGAGCAGCTTGACCGTGCCGTCGTCCGTGACGAGGATGTTGCTCGGCTTGAGATCGCGATGGACGATCAGGTTCTGGTGTGCGTACTCGACAGCCTTGCAGACATCGACGAAGAGTTCGAGGCGCTGTTGGACGGTCAGCCGCTTTTCGTCGGCGTACTGGTTGATCGGTTTTCCGTCGACGAACTCCATCACGTAGTACGGAATGCCGTCGTCCGTCACGCCGCCATCCAGAAGCCGGGCGACGTTGGGATGCTGGAGTTGCGCTAGGATCTGGCGCTCGACGAGGAAGCGGCCACGTCCTTCGCCGGCGGCCAACTCGCGCATGAGCACCTTGACCGCCACCTCCTGATCGTACTGGCCATCGACCCGTTTGGCGCGGTAGACCCGCCCCATGCCCCCCTTGCCGATGAGGTCGGTCAGCTCGTAGCGCCCGATCGTTTGCCCGACGCGGAGTGGGTTCGTCGTGAGCGCATCCTGCACCGAGGCGATGGGCCGGTCGAGGAACGTGCCGGCTTCCGTGTCACTCTCAGCATCCAGCAGCGACGTGACCTCGCGTAGCAGCGCCGTATCCTTCCCGCACTGCGCTTCGAGAAACGCGAGCCGCTCGTGCGCCGGCTGTTCCAGCGCTGCGTCGAAGAGATCCTGGATTCTAGACCAGTCCATCTCGGTTTGGTAGAAGCGGTCCGGGAGGGCTGTAGCCGAACCTGGCGTTTGGGTTCAGGGGAGGGTGTGCTGACGCTGGGGTGGGTAGGTGGGCCGTTGGGTGGGGGAAATCGCTACTCGAAGAGGGCGGCTACCTGTGGAGTAACCAGGTCGCGGAGTTCATCAGCGGGGATCAGCACTTCGTAGGAGCCGGCTGCCCAGGGGCCGACGGCGTACGGGGCAAAGTGGATCGTGAGGCCGGCGGGGTGGAGGCTGAAGGCTTGCAAGTCCTCCACGGTGAAGGCCGTGACGCTACCGTCCATGACCGCCGGCGCTTCCTGCCGCTTGAGATCGCCGAGACAATACGAGGAAACCATCTCCACGAACGTCGAGGCGTCGGTAAACACGTCGGCGAGGCGGAGCGCACGGGGCCGGCCATTTTCGAACGCGAAGGTCATCGACTCGAAGGCGATGTTACCGTGGGCACCGCCGGTGTACCAGTAGCCGGTCGAGAGAAGGCTGACCAAGTTGGGGCTGGCGTGGCGTACGCTCCAGCGCTCGTCGGAGGACCACCGGAAGAACTCGGCGAGGTCTGCGTCCAGGCTGTCTTTCTCGGCGCGGCCCTGGAGGATTAGGTCTTCGATGCCGGCTGCCGCTGCTGCCGAGAGCGCGGTGTTGAGGCCCTGCAGCGCTGGTTCATTGTCCAGAAAGTGCGGGTAGGTGATCGAGAGTTCGATCCGGCCTTCGGTGTAGCGCCGGGTTGCGTAGCGCACGGCCGCCTCGAACCGGACCGGATAGGCCACGCCGTCGCTCCGCGTGATCCGGCCTTCGAACACGTCCGACAGTGGCGTAAACGACCCTTCGAGCTGCCCGACCATCGCTTCGGGGTCTTCCGTCCATTGCTCCGGCGCGATGGTGGCCTGCGCGGCTCCTTCGTAATCGACCGATCCCTCAACGAACCGTGTCACGCCGTTGGGCTCCAGTGTGTAGGTACCCGTCCACGTCGTGTCCCCGAACGCGAAATCGGCCGTCACCGGGGTCCCGCCGATGAAGCCCTCGTAGTAGGCGGCCTGCTCCGTGATGAGTTGCGCCGGTGTCTGCACGGCCACGCCGAGGGCGAGGACGACGGGCAAAAAAGTAGCGAAGCGTAAACTCATGGCAGCGGCAGCGGTTAGTTTGCGTTCCAAAGGTAGCACGAACGCGTCTTCGATATCATCCATCTTCGATGTCTCCCACCCTCACCATCGTCATTCCGGTCTTCAACGAGGCTGAGTCGTTGCCCGAGTTGGCCGCCGGCATCCGGGAGGTGTGCGAGGCACGAGGCTACCCGTTCGATGCGGTGCTGGTCGACGATGGGTCGACCGATGGCTCGTGGGAAGTCATTGAACGCCTGCATGGCGAGGATGAACGCTTCCGGGGAGTGCGGTTTCGGAGAAATTACGGGAAGTCGGCCGCTCTCGCCGTCGGGTTTGAGCGTGCGGGTGGGGACTACGTCATCACGATGGATGCCGATCTTCAGGACGACCCGAACGAAATTCCGAACCTCGTCGCCAAACTAGAGGAGGGCTACGACCTTGTCAGTGGCTGGAAGCGGAAGCGCAACGACCCACTCAGCAAGACCATCCCGAGCCGGTTCTTCAACCGAATCACGCGCTCGATTTCCGGGATTCCGCTGCATGATTTCAACTGCGGCCTCAAGATCTACCGCCGGGAAGTGATCGAGAACGTGACGCTCTACGGCGAGCTGCACCGCTACATCCCGCTCCTCGCGAAGTGGGAGGGCTACACGCGGATCGGCGAGCTGCCGGTGCAGCACCATGCTCGGAAGTATGGGACGACGAAGTTCGGCCTCGAACGCTTCGTGCGAGGGTTTCTCGACTTGATCACGGTGCAGTACCTCACGCGGTACGCCGCGCGGCCGATGCATTTCTTCGGCGTGCTCGGGACGCTGTCGTTCCTCGTCGGGACCGGCATCAGCGCCTACCTCACGGTGCTGAAACTCTTTGGCCAACCCCTGAGCAACCGCCCGCTCCTGTTTTTGGGCATGCTGCTCATCTTGCTCGGTGCGCAATGCTTTTTCACCGGGCTGCTCGGCGAGATGTTCATCCAACCCCGCATGGAAGACACGACGCGCTATCAGGTGAAGGCCGAGGTGGGCCAGGAAGAAATTTATGATGTATGATTTGGGAATGATGAATGCCTAACTCGAAACGAAGGCGCGGGCCTGGGCGGCG